>CAYHLZ010000002.1:0-65795 GCA_964357635.1 uncultured Candidatus Saccharibacteria bacterium
GAACCTACATTTTAACTTCCGCAAAGTTATGTCCTATCCATTGAACGATGAGAGCGTCTCTAACAGTCTATAGCTTCTTAATCAACTTAGAAAGACGGGATTTTTTGCGTGAGGCGGTGTTTCTTTTCAAGGTTTTCCCTTTAACGGCTTTATCAAGCGCGCTCTGGACTTCGGCCATTGCTTTTTCGGCTTCTTTTTTCTTACCAGAGGCAATAAGTTTTTTGAGGGCCTTGATTGACCGAGAAACTTCATCCTTGCGACGAAGGTTAAAGACTCGCTTCTTAAGCGAGCTTCGGTGTGCCTTCTTGGCCCCTCGGGTAATTGACATGAGGGGCATTCTAGCAGACTTTGCATTATAATGGCAATGCAATGATTGGAACTCTTAATGGAAAGGTAAAACACAAAGATTTGGGACATCTCATAGTGGATGTCGGGGGTGTTGGTTACAAAGTCTCTGTAACAACCGAAACAGCGCTCGACGCATCAGATGGTTCGCCTATTTTTCTCTGGACATACTTGGCAGTAAGAGAGACGTCGCTTGAGCTTTTTGGTTTCTCGGACCAAGAAACTTTAAATGCTTTTGAACTTCTCATAACCATCTCCGGTATTGGGCCAAAGACTGCTCTGGGCATACTAAACGTCGCCACCCCAGCCACCCTCCGACAAGCTGTGGTAAATAGAGACACCACTTACCTCACCCGCGTCTCTGGTATCGGCAAAAAGAATGCAGAGAAAATTGTCATGGAGCTCAAAGATAAATTGAAAGTCAGCAAAGAAGATAAGGGTGTTGATATGCGCTCTGAAGGTGATGCGCTTGAGGCACTAGTGTCTTTGGGTTATAACGAGCGCGACGCCCGAGAAGCATTAAAGAGGGTGCCAAAAGAAGTTTTGGGGGCAAGCGAGCGCGTCAAGGCTGCCTTGAAGCTTTTATCGCAACATGCCTGAGCTACCAGAGGTCCAAACCACCGTTAACGGATTAAATAAAAGGGTTAAGGGAAGAAAAATTGTTGCGGTAAAGACAAGTTACAATAGTTTGCATCATGCGGGCAAGGACAATATAAAGAACCAAAAGTTTTTTAAACTTTTTCAAAAAAGAGTTAGGGGAAGAAAAATTATAAAAGCAGAAAGACGAGCAAAAAATATTCTCATCCACCTCTCTGGAGGAGAAACTGTGCTTATCCATATGAAGATGACTGGACACTTCGTCTATGACCGTCCCGACTACCCTTTCACGAGACTTAATTTCAAACTAGATAACGGCAAATACTTGTCTTTGTCCGATATGCGTAAGTTTGCCAAGGTAACAATTTTCCCGACTTCCCAACTTGAAAACTCTCTACACCTTAAAAACCTTGGCCCAGAACCTCTTCACAAAAAATTTCAATTCCCGCAATTTAAATCGCAAATACTCAAGCGACCAAACGGTAAAATAAAACAAGTGCTTCTAGATCAGGGTCTTATATCTGGCATTGGCAACATTTATGCCGATGAGATTCTCTGGCGCGCAGGAGTTCACCCTCTCTCCAAAGCAGGAAAAATTCCAGAAAAAACTCTTAAAGAAATGTTTAGGGCGATGAAAATGCTTTTGACAAAGGGGGTTTCTTTGGGTGGAGACTCAATGTCTGACTATAGAAACATTGCGGGTGGTAAAGGTAAGTTTCAAGAACATCATCGCGCCTATCAGCGCACCGGCCTTTCTTGTGATAAGGTCGGTTGCCGAGGACATATCCGACGCACTCTTGTGGGTGCGCGTAGTGCTCACTTCTGCGATAGACACCAAAAACTGTATAAATGAAAAACAAAGCTTCTGTCTTAATCCTTGAAAACATTCGGAGTGTTGAGAACACCGCTTCCATCTTTCGCACCGCCGACAGATTCGGGGTCTCTAGAATAATACTTGTTGGTACCACACCCGCCCCTCTTGACCGTTTTAAAAGAGAGAGAAAAGATTTTGTAAAAGTCTCGCTGGGAGCAGAGAAAAAAGTTTTCTGGGAACACAAGAAAAAAATTAAATCCGTAATTAAAAGTTTAAGAAACGATAAATTTCAGATTATCTCACTTGAACAAACTCCGAAAGCCAAAAGTTTAAGAGGTTTTGTACCGCAAGACAGATTTGCACTTATTGTTGGTAACGAAGTTTCTGGGATATCAAAAGATGCTCTTGAGACATCAGATGTTGTGGTTGAGATACCAACGGAAAGTAAAAAGGGGTCGCTCAATGTCTCTGTCGCCACAGGCATTGCGCTCTTTGTGCTAAAATAAAGTGATGCTTAATCCATTTCCAGAACTCCTAATGTATTCAACACTTGGACCACTTATCTTGCGCCTACTTTTAGGACTCATCTTCATAGATCTAGGAATCTTAAAATTTAAGAGTGAGAAAGAAAGGTGGCTTGATTCGTTTGAGACTCTAGGGCTTCGACCTGCGGGCCTGCTCCTGCCTCTATACGCTTCTCTTCAAATACTTGGCGGACTACTTCTACTCTTGGGTCTCTGGACTCAAGTGGCGGCCTTGGCGTTTGTCATCTTTAGCGGCGTAGAGCTCTTTGTAGAATGGAAGGCTCGTGAGATTCTTAAACGTGATTTAATTTTCTATCTCTTTATTTTCGTTATCTCGCTTTCTCTTCTTGTAACTGGAGCTGGTGCCTACGCTCTAGATATCCCTCTTTAATTGTTGTATATTTTGAAACTAGTTTCCCCGCCAAGGCGGGATAAATGCGCCCATAGCTCAGTTGGTAGAGCAGGTCCCTTTTAAGGACAAGGTCGTAGGTTCGATCCCTACTGGGCGCACAAGTCGAGGAAGCAAGAAAAAGAATTTATTCTTTTTCTTATTTCCGAGCGCAGTCGCCCAGCACGACGGTACTGGGCGCACTACACTTGACTTTTTCATTTGGTGTTGTTATTAAGTAGTCTGACTCTGGATTCCTAAGCCTATAAGGAGAGTTTATTATGGAACGCGGTTTCGTGTGCTTGGGTGTAATCGTGGGATTTCTTTTCGGGGCCGTTTTTGCCCGAGGAGATGTCATTACAACGATTCCTGTGGAAAAAAATGGAAGCCAGATCGTTTACGACGGCAGGCTTTCACAAGAGGCAGTAGCGTTGCCGGCCGGCAAGTACACCTACGTTCGTAGGGCGCGGGGAGAGGTTGTCGAAGAACAATTTGTCCCGCGTAAATAAACATGTTTCGCCCCAGCGTTCAAACCCCGCGATTCCAAGCGGGGTTTTGTTTTATGGAACAAGATTTTCTACAACTTTAAAAGCAGTTTTTCGATTAGGGTTTCTATCTCCCCCTCACCACGACGAGCGAGGATAAATCCTGTAACCAAGTCTTCTGAAATTTGTTCAAGTTCTTCTTGTTTAAAATTCTTTAAAAAACTCTTGGATTTATTATATGTAAACGGTTTCATGTCTGTTTCTGAAACTGTTTTCACTTTTGAAACAATAAGCATAGATTTCACTTGCCAAAATAGTTTAAAGAAAATTTCTTCAGGAGACACGCCAGCCAAAAGTGCTTTCTGATAAAGAGTCCACGCTTCTTTCTTGTTTTTTGCACCCAAGGCATCGGTTAAAAGAAAAATGTTAAATTCTTTACCACGTTTATCCAATGGCAATTTCTCTTGGTCTTCGGGAGCATTAGGACTAGCATCAACTACCGCACCGAAAATATCTTTGTGGTAAAACTCGTCTTTCATATTTTTTCCATCTCACCCCAATTATCTCCTGCTTGTGCCTCAACAATTATCGGCACCTCTTGAGCTTTTTCCTTCGGTAGAGCTTGTTCCATAATATTTCTAAATTCTCCCACAACCTCGTCCACCAAAGAATCTTTTATCTCGTAAACCAGTTCATCGTGCACTTGAAGGATAAGATGAATTTTGTTCTCCAGATTTTTACTCTTCACATAATCATCAATTCTCTTCATGGCAATTTTAGTAAGATCTGCTTGAGTGCCTTGTATGGGGGCGTTAATAGCCATTCTTTCTGCTTGTGCCTGCACGTATGGTAGAGGTGAGTTAAATCCGGCAAAGTAGCGCCTTCTGCCAAACATGGTTTCTGTGTATCCTTTGCGAGAAGCCTCCGCCTTAATTTTATCCAAGTACGACGCCAGTCCTGAAAAAGTTTTAAAATATTGATTATAAAACTCTTGCGCTTCTTTGCGGTCCACCCCAAGATTTGCTCTTAAAGCATTAACCCCCATGCCATATAGGATGCCGAAATTTATAGTCTTCGCCTTTATGCGCATACCCTTGTCCACCGCCTCTTTCGGAACTTTGAAAACTCTCATAGCCACTCCGGCGTGAGCATCAACTCCCGATTTAAATATTTCAATAAGTTTTTTATCCTTAGAAAGAATGGCGGCGATACGAAGCTCTATTTGTGAGTAGTCTAAAGAAACAAGTTTAAAACCTTTTTCTGCAACAAAAGCATTTCTGATTGCTCGACCTAGTGGAGTTTTATTCGGAATGTTTTGAAGATTTGGAGAGTTGGAGCCCATACGGCCAGTGGTGGTACCCGCCTGAAGAAAGGTTGAGTGAAGGCGCGAGTTCTTGTCCAGAAGCGGTGGGATGGCATCAATATAAGTTGAGAGAAGTTTGGAGAGCTCACGATACTCAAGAATAGAACCAATAATTGGGTGTTTGTCCCGAAGCTTTTCCAGTTCAGATTCTTTGGTTGAGAGAGCGCCTGTCGGTGTTTTCTTTTGATATTTATCGGCAAGTTTGAGCTTATTAAATAAAATATCAGAGAGAATTTTAGGGGAATTAATGTTGAATTCTCCTCCAGCTTCCTTCCAAATCAGTTTTTGGAGACGTGTTAGCTCTTGGTGATATTTGATGGACAAATCTTTAAGCGCATCTTTATCTATCTTTACACCACGCGCATTCATCGCTTCCACAACAGATATAATTGGCTTCTCAATTTCTTCGAAAACTTTGCGCACCCCTCGCTTGTCAAGTTCTTTATCAATAATTTTTCTTGCCTCTTTTATGTCTTCTGTTTTACAAAATCTAAACACATCTTCCAAGTTCGGGTCTGATAAATTGGAGTCTATAACCCAGAGCGCAAGACAGAGTTCTTTGGTTTCTAAATTATCTTCCACGAACGATATGGTTTTTACTTCTTTTTTTTCTACTTCTTCGCCGTTGTTTAATAAATTTTTCACCTTCTGTTCCATGGTTCTGAATTCCAGTTCTTTAAATAAGTCGTAGAGTTTTTCTGGCTTTAAGTTTTCTCTCCACTCCTTCGGTAGGGTAAAATTTATAGGAGCATCAACTCTAATGGTCGCAAGCGTTTTGGAAAAGAGTGCTTCTTCTTCGTTCTCGAGCAATAGGTTTTTTATGCGCTCCGTAATTCCGGCTTTTTTGTAAGTGTCGTCTTTCTTTTTCAGAGCTTTGTAAATATCTTCCACGGAGCCAAAGGTAGTAATAAGAGATGTGGCGGTTTTTTCCCCAATACCTTTTACTCCGACAATATTATCAGATGGATCTCCTCGTAGACCCTTGTAGTCAACCAAAAGCTTTGACGGGAACCCAAAGCGTGCGCTCACCTTCTTCTCGTCATAAAGAATGACATCGTTAATCCCTTTTTTTAAAGTATAAACTTGCACATCTTTGTCGCGCACAAGTTGCAGAGCATCCATATCACCAGAGGCAATAACAATTTCAACACTTTTATCTTTTTCTAAATCATGGACAATTGTGCCAATGATATCGTCTGCTTCAAAGCCCTTATGAGAATATATAGGAATGCCAAATGCCTTGAAAACATCTTTAGCGCGCTCAAGTTGTAAGACCAAGTTGTCATCTGTCTTGGCGCGCCCCGCCTTGTAGCTCTCTAGTGCTTCGTGTCTGTGTGTTGGTCCAGGGAGGTCAAAACAGGCAACCAAAAAGTCGGGTTTAAGGTCAGAAATAATCTTTAAAAGCATTGCCGTTAGGCCATAAAGTGCACCGGTTGGCTCTCCTTTAGAGGTGGCGAAGTCTAGAGGTAGGGCGTGGTAAGCGCGGTGGATTATCGCGTGCGAGTCCAGAAGTATAAGTCTTTTAGTTTTCATAATTTATCTCTCTTGTTTTATCGTCAACAAATTTGAAAGAAATTTTTCTTGTATTTTTCGGAATAATCTTTGCGACGTTTTCTGGCCATTCTATGAAAATTAAATTTTCTGGCTCTTTGATAATTTCTTCCCAGCCAAGATGCAAGAGTTCCGATTCTTTTTCAAGACGATAAGCGTCAATGTGTATTAGGCGCTTAAAGTTTTTAAAATTTATCGCATAAATTTTTTCTATAACAAAAGTTGGACTCTGCATGTTCTCTGTAATACCTAAAACTTTGCCAACCTCTTGAGTAAAAGCTGTTTTACCAGCACCCAAATCTCCTTCTAGCGCTACCACTGTAGCATTTTTTCCATATTCAATGGTGTCTAAAAAATCTTTGGCAATGTTTCTTGTTTCCGGAAGACTCTTGGAGAAGTGGTGCATTAATACATTTTAACATTAGAGCAATAAAAAAGGGCGGAGAGGGAAATGAATCCCTTCCTCCGCCCTTCTCGGGGAAACACCTTAGCGCCCCGGACACTCGGCATCCTTTGGCGAATCGAGCTGGTCGATTGCCCAGATTTCTTCTTCCGAACCACGGTTCGTGTTTACCCGATACACCCTTGACGTCGAACCGATGTAGGCCCCCGGAGTATACGCTTCGTCAGTGTGGGTCCCAGGAGTGCTGTAGGCCTTGGCCGTGAGAGACATCTCGCGATGCCTTCCACCAAGCAACCTCGAGACGAGCACCGCAGTGTATGAGTCACCGAAAGCAAGGTTGGTGACCTTAAGACGATCAGGGCTCTCCAAGTCCATGTACGGCGAGCAGTTGTTCGTGACGTGAACAGTACTGCAAACCTGTACGCAAAGAGTCGAGCACCCGCTCACCAACATTGTGGCAAGCAAAATCACAACGAGCTTGAAACTGTTCATGACGCCCTCCTTTGGGCTATCGTTTTTCCTATATCTATTATACCATAACTAGTGCCAGAAAGTCAAGTACTAAAATAAGCCCGAAATTAGAGCTAAAACCTGCCTAAAAGAGGTTTTGCTGGTGTATAATATAGCCATGGTTAAGTTCGACGAAGAAAAGCAGAAAGATAGGATAAAGGCCCTTCTTCAGAAGGAAGAGGAAGACCTTGCCTCTGCCCTATCGGAGCATCACGGAGTGCCCTACATTGACCTCTCAACACATTCGGTAAATATTGACGCCCTACGGGTCATAAAAGAAGCTGATGCGCGAGCCGCTGACTTGGCCGTCTTTAACTCTACGGACAAAAGGATTAGTGTTGGCGTCCTTTCAACAAAAAACGAAAAAACTTTGGCCGCTATTGAAGACCTGAAGCTCCGAGGCTACCTCCCTGAAATTTATATGGTCTCACACCAAAGCCTTGAGAAAGTTTGGGAGAGATACAAAGATCTTTCGTATTCTTTTGAAACTCAATCTGGCGCCCTTGATATCTCAAACGAAGAAATTCTTAAAATAACCCAGAACGTTACCTCGCTTGAAGATATCAAGAAATTAATCTCAGGAGTACTCTCGGAGAAAAAAACTTATCGTATTTCAAAAATTTTAGAAATCATTCTAGCTGGAGCTATTAGTTTGAAGGCTTCTGACATTCACCTAGAACCAGAAGAAAAAGATTTGCGTCTACGCTACCGACTGGATGGCGTGCTTACCGACATTCTTCATTTTGACTCCGAAACATTTAAGTTGCTTCTCTCCCGCATCAAGCTTGTAAGCGAGCTTAAACTTAATGTTAAAGATAAGGCGCAGGACGGTCGTTTCTCTATTAAATTGTCCGATGTTGAAATTGAGGTGCGCACCTCGCTTTTACCTGGCCCTTATGGCGAGTCGGTGGTCTTGCGCGTCCTTAATCCAAATGCAATTTCCGTTGAGCTTGAAAAACTTGGGATTCACCCACGCCTACTTGAGGCCCTAAGGAAAGAAATTGGAAAACCAAACGGCATGATTCTTACCACCGGTCCAACAGGTTCCGGTAAGACCACAACGCTTTATGCTTTCTTAAAAAAGATTTACACACCCGATGTCAAAGTGGTTACCATTGAGAACCCTATTGAATATCACCTTGAAGGTATCGTGCAGACCCAAGCAGAAACCGACAAGGGCTACACCTTTGCCGAAGGACTTAGAAGCGCACTTCGTCAGGACCCAGACGTCATCATGGTGGGAGAAATTCGCGACAACGAGACTGCCACTGTGGCCATCAACGCAGCCCTCACTGGTCACTTGGTCTTTTCAACACTTCACACCAATAACGCCGCCGGTGCTTTCCCGCGACTTCTTGATCTTGGTGTCAATTCTAAAGTGATTAGTTCTGCTCTCAATGTTTCTATCGCTCAAAGATTGGTCCGCAAACTCTGTCAGGTGTGCAAAAAAGAGGCACCCCTAGAAGGTGCAGACAAAGAAACTGTCGCCAGAATTTTGGCCGGCGTCTCTGATCCGACTTATTTAGATAATATCCAGAGAGAGCACGCCTGGACCACTGTTGGTTGTCCGGAATGTCTTGGTCTTGGATTTAGGGGACGAATTGGAGTATTTGAGGCGGTGCTGGTGGACCACGAGATTGAAAAAGCGGTTATCACCAATCCTTCGGAACGCGACATCCGTGAAGCGGCCAAGAGTCAAAAACTTCTGACTTTGGCCCAAGACGGGGTTATCAAGGTGCTTACAGGGATCACCACGCTAAAAGAACTTGACCGTGTGGTAGACCTTTCGTCAATAGAATAATTCTTGCGACAAAGTCTATTTCGTGAATAATTGAGAGCAGATCCAGCACATAAATCTCTAAGCAACACTTTCAGAATACACCAAAAGCTAAACGAATCTTTCAAGGATGGCTTCAGAAATCTTAAAAAGACACCAAGTGCGTCCTTAGAGAAAAGTCCAAATGCCCCGGAGGGCACGTTGCTTAGAGATTTATGCTCTGGAAAAGAACTAAATGCTTCCTAAATAGTCTATCACACAAAAACTTTTATGTCAAGTAAGGTAAATAAAGAAAAAAAAGTAGGGGAAGAGACTGGGTTTGCCTCATTTCTAGACAACGAGCTTCGCCCTTCTAACTGGCAGGACTATATCGGTCAAAAAGCTGTTAAAGATAATTTAAAAATTTTAATACAAGCAGCCCAAGAGCGCGGAGTTCCTCCAGAACACGTCTTGTTTTATGGCCCTCCAGGACTTGGCAAGACCACTCTTGCCCACTTGGTAGCCAAAGAGACGGGACGAGCCATTAAGATCACTTCGGGTCCTGCCATAGAGCGCGTAGGAGACCTTGCCTCAATACTGACAAACCTTGCTTCTGGTGACATTCTTTTTATAGACGAGATTCACAGACTAAACAAAACTATTGAAGAAGTGCTCTACCCCGCCATGGAGTCTGGAGTCTTGGATATTATTATCGGCAAAGGTCCGTCGGCTCGCACTATTCAGTTGGAGCTCCCGCCGTTTACCTTACTTGCAGCCACCACGCGGGTGGCGATGATTTCTTCCCCTTTACGAAGCCGTTTCTCGGGCGGTGTGTTTAGATTAGAGTTTTATAGCGAAGATGAGATTGCAGAAATCTTGCGCAGGTCAGCAAAAATTATTGGCGTCAAAATTGAAAATGACGCTGAAAAAGAAATTGCCAAGCGTTCTCGCTTTACTCCGCGCACTGCTAATTACTTTTTGAAGCGTGCCCGAGACTTCGCTCAAGTTGGCGGCAAGCCTCTTAACAAAGAGACGGTGGAACACGCATTGAAACTTTTAGGTATTGATGAAAAAGGGCTCTCGCCTTCTGACAGAAAACTTTTGGAAATCATTGCTGAGAAATTTTCTGGCGGACCCGTGGGACTTTCCACTTTAGCCGCAGCGCTCTCCGAAGAAGAAGCTACTGTTGAAGAATTTAACGAACCGTATCTTTTGCAACTTGGTCTTCTTGAGCGCACCGCACGAGGTCGAGCGCTTACCCTCCACGCTTACACCCATCTTGGTAAAACACCGCCAAAGAATCTTCAAAACAAATTGCTATGAGTGGGCACAACAAGTGGTCAAAGATTAAAAACAAGAAAGCAGTAACAGATGCCGCCAAATCAAAGATTTTCTCAAAGATGGCGCGCCTTATTTCTGTTGCCTCCAAACAAGTTAAGGGTGATGTCTCGTCTCCTATTCTAAGAGCAGCTATAGACAAGGCGCGAGAATACAACATGCCCGCTGACAACATTGAACGAGCGGTAAAAAAAGGTGCGGGTTCAGATGCCGAAGCGCTTGAGCAAATTACTTACGAAGCCTATGGACCAGGTGGTTCAGCTTTAATTATTGACGCCTTAACAACCAACAGAAACAAAGCTGCTCAAGAAGTTAAATTTATTTTATCTAAACGCGGGGTTGCTCTTGCCACACCCGGCTCTGTCACGTGGGCATTCGTTAAGGAAGCAGGTGCGTGGAAACCGACAACAACCATAGAAATTTCTGAAGAAGATGGGCAGGTTTTGGAAAAATTAATTGAAGAGCTTGAAGATAATGATGAAGTCCAAGATGTCTATACCAATGCGCTCTGAAATTGTTTTGGCAATTGACCCAGGTTTTGACCGAATTGGTGTGGCAGTACTGAAAACTGGCACAAATAATGTGGAGCTTCTTTTTTCAGAATGTTTGGAGACCAACCCGAAGGATAAAAGAGCCAAAAGACTTTTGGCTATAGGAGAAAGGGTAAAAAAAGTAATAAAAAAATGGAAACCAAGTGTTCTTGCAGTAGAGACTTTGTTTTTCAACACCAACACTACTAGCGCTATCGGGGTGGCAGAGGCAAGAGGTGTTGTTGTCTACGAGGGTACCCGGGCGGGCTTGGAGGTTTTTGAATATGGACCACAGGCGGTTAAGGTGGCAGTAACCGGCTACGGTAAGGCAGGTAAGGTTCAGATGGCAGATATGGTCAAAAGGCTTGTAAGACTACCTAAGCGGGGCGCCAAGAGGCTTGATGATGAGATGGACGCCATTGCCCTGGGGATTACTCATCTTGCAACAAAAAAGGGTATTTGATACAAATAGAGGCATTCAAAAATGCCCGTAAAAAAGCTCGAGCATTTTTATTAGAAATAATTTAATTTTGAACCATGTTAGAAGACGACATCATCAAGGATGAAGACGATGAACTTGATATAAAACTCCCCCCAGAGGTTGAAAAAGTTGGAGACGTGTTAGATGAGGAGCCGGAAAGTCTTGATGAGTTGGCAGAAGAGGAAGAAGAAGAGGAGCCGTTTGATGACGTTGACCCGATGTAGGAAAACCCACCGCCAAGCGGTGGGTTTTGTTTAAGAGATTTCTATTTTTATAAATCGGTGCTTACCAATCTTTAATGTGTTGCCACTTTTAGAGACCTCCTCGTCTGGAGATTCTATTTGTTTTTCTGTTTCCAAGTCAGTAACTGCCCCATCCTTAACTAGTCTTCTCCACTCGGTTTTAGAACTAACAATGCCTTGCCTAACAAGGAGGTCAGAAAGCTTGTCGCCAATAGCCCCGGAAATTTTTTCTATATCCTTGGGGGTACCTTTTTTTGAAAAAGTTTCAATAAAATCTTTTTCTGCTTCTTTGGCTTTATCTTCACCGTGATAGATAGAGACAATTTCGTGTGCCAAACGCATCTTAATATCTTTTGGGTTGTGCTTTGTTTCTCCGAGCTTCTTTTCTATTTCTTTGATTTCTCCAAGCGAGGTATATGTGGCGAGTTTGAAGTATGTGGCAATAGCAGTGTCTGGAATTGACATGGTTTTGCCAAACATTTCGCCCGGCATATCGGTTATGGCAATGTAGTTATCCAAACTTTTAGACATTTTCTCTTTTCCATCAAGCCCAGGAAGAATTTCAAGAGAAAGCACTGCTTGTGGTGAAACTTTGTTGGCCTTCATAACATCCCTACCCATAAGCATGTTGAAGGTTTGGTCTGTTCCGCCAATTTCTAAATCGCAGGAACCATAAATCTGTGAGAGGACAAAAGAATCAATGCCTTGAAAGACTGGGTAGAGCATTTCGTGCATATAAAGTTCCTGCCCAGCCTTTATCCGTTCCTGAAACAAATCTCTGTCTATAAGATGCGCGTGAGTAATGTGTCTAAGTCCCCAAAGCACGTTTAAAAGCGTTATTACCGAGATGTGGTTCTTAAGTCCTAAGTCTCTCACCTGCATGCGTGTTTGCTCAAAAACAACAGCTTTGCCAATAAATGAATTTGGAGGTATTTTAATTTTCGTGGTTTTGTTGTCGACCGTAACATCCATATTAACTTCGTAGTTATCTGGAAGGTGGAGGTCAGTAATGCTCGTAAACCAGTCAGAGTTTCTAATCCAAGAAAACAAATGTTTGTCGGTACGCAGGATTTTGCCGACTTGGTCAATATAAGTTTTGGCATTCTTATCTACTTCGGCTTGTTCAATTTCTGGTCTGGTTTTGCTCTTACCAGACGGGTCGCCAATACGTGCGGTAAAATCCCCAACCAAAAAAACCACCTTACAACCAAGATCTTGAAGTTGACGTAATTTTCTTAATATAACAGCGTGGCCTAGATGAATATCTGGACGAGACGGGTCAACGCCAAGTTTAATAACAATATCTTTTGAGTACTCGCCCTTAGACTTCTTAAGCAGTTTTTCTTTAAAGGCGTCGTCTGGGTCTGTAAAGGAGCCAACGCCACGAGAAAGTATTTCCTCCACCTCTTTGTTCATACCAGTCAATTTAACACGTTCGGTCTAAAAGTTAAATGTGCTAAAATAGACTTTCTAGAGAAAAATGATTAGGAAACTCCGTCATTCAAACCGCTTTTTAGTTGTAGTGGCTCTCGGGCTATTTCTCTTGGGTATTCTTATTTTATGGGCAGCCTCATTTCGTATCCCGGCGCTTGAGGACATTTCTGAACGCAGGGTAGACCAGTCCATTAAGATTTATGACCGTACAGGTACAATTCTTCTTTATGATACGTCTCGTGATGTTAGGAGGGCCCTTATACCTCTTGAAGAGATATCTCCTTACGCAAGAGCTGCCGCGCTTGCTATAGAAGACAGAACCTTTTACTCACACAAAGGATTCCGACCAACATCGTTCCTTAGGGCTGTTCTTGTAAACGTAACCAGTCTTTCATTTAGTCAGGGTGGTTCCACCATCACCCAGCAAGTGGTAAAAAACTCAATTCTTACCAAAGACAAAACTCCCGCAAGAAAATTAAAGGAATTAATTTTGGCACTTAAACTAGAAAGAGTTCTAACTAAAGATGAAATTCTATCTCTTTATTTGAATGAGATTCCTTACGGAGGAACCATTTACGGTATAGAGGAGGCGGCAAAAAACTTTTTTGGAAAACCGGCGCTTGAGTTAACTTTGGCAGAGTCCGCATACTTGGCAGCTCTACCAAAGGCGCCAACGTATTACTCTCCATATGGATTGCATAGAGAAGATTTGGAGAAGAGAAAAAACTTGGTTCTCCAAGAAATGCTTGAGAATGGATTTATTTCTCAAGAAGAACACGAGGGTGCCTTAAAAGAAGAGGTAGTATTTTTACCCAGACAAAATACTGGAGGTATAAAGGCACCACATTTTGTTTTTTTTGTTATTGAAAAGTTGGCAGAGAAATATGGTGAGGACACCATTATGGGTAGTGGTTTTAAGGTAATTACTACCCTTGATTACTCTATCCAACAAGAGGCTGAAGCGGTGGCAAAGAAATATGGAGTCATAAATAAAGAACGCTTTAATGGTGAAAATAATGCGATCGTGGTCATAGATCCAAAAAACGGAGACATCCTTGCTATGACTGGTTCTAAAGATTACTTTGACAAAGAAATTGACGGTAACTTTAACGCTGCTCTAGGACACAGGCAACCTGGTTCAACATTTAAACCTTTTGTGTATTCCGTTTTGTTTAACAAAGGCTACACCGACGAAACTGTTCTTTTTGATGCACCTGTTCAGTTTTCTCCAGACTGCGCTCCAGACAACTTTACAACAGACGATGTTTGCTACTCCCCCGTTAACTACGACGACCATTTTAGGGGCCCCCTAACTATTAGAGAAGCTTTGGCACAGTCAATAAACATTCCGGCCGTAGAGGCACTCTATTTGGCAGGAGTGAGAGATTCTGTTGATTTGGCTAAAAGCCTTGGGGTTGAAAGTCTTACTGCCCTAGAAGACTATGGTCTCTCGCTTGTTTTGGGTGGTGGAGCAGTCTCTCTTCTTGACATGGTCTCTGCTTACTCGGTTTTTGCAAATGATGGTGTCCGTAACCCGTACAATCCAATTCTTTGGGTTGAGGACACTGACGGTAACGTAATAGATAGAAACATTGTCTTTCCTAATAGAGTGCTTCCAGAACAAACAGCAAGAACAATTTCAAGCATTCTTTCTGACAACGAGGCTCGTACTCCTGCGTATGGAGCAAATTCAACTCTCTATGTTCCATCAAGAGACGTGGCGGTAAAAACCGGTACTTCTAACGACTATCGCGATGCTTGGATTGTTGGATATTCTCCTAATGTTGTTATTGGTGCGTGGGTTGGAAACAACGACAACTCCCAAATGGCAAAGAAGGTGGCTGGTCTCATCGTCTCTCCAATGTGGCGAGAACTTATGGATAAGGTTCTACCGATGCTCCCAGTAGAGTCGTTTATAGACCCAGAAACAGAAGACTCATTGGAACTTAAGCCAGTTATGCGTGGTGATTTTAGTAGTAGTAATCACTCAATTCTTTACTGGGTGGACAAAAACGACCCAAGAGGAGAGGCGCCCGGAGAATCGTCAACTGACTCACAGTTTAAAAATTGGGAATACAGTGTAAAACTCTGGAAAAACGCCCACCCTTAAGACTGATTCATCGGCATAACTAAATAGAGAAAACTTGTGTCCCCAACCCCGCGGACAATAATTGGCTTGGCCTGACCACTAAAATCAAGTGAAATACTGTCTGTGGTAATAGACTGAAAGCAATCTGTAAAATATTTATGGTTTATGTTTATTGACAAGTCACTTCCCTCAAGAACGGCGTCAAGGTTGTGGGTGTTTTCTCCCACAGACGAATTTTTGGACTCAATTTCAAAGTTTTTAGCCTTGGGGGAAAGTTTAAATGAAAGTTGATTAAAGGTGTCAGAGAAGATTAAGCTTGTTTTAAGAGAGTTTATTAAATCCTGCTTTAATAAAACTGCTTTGGAGGTAATTTCTTTAGGAATAATTTGTTTATAGTCAGGAAAGTTTCCCTCCACAACCCTAGATGTTAAATAAATATTTTGAGAGCGTAGTGCCATCTGGTGTTCTTCTAAAGAAACCGAGATTTCTTCCTCACCTTTATCAAAAATCTTTATTATCTCCGTGGCGTTTTTCTGTGGAATAAGTATGTGTTTGAAGTTGGGAGCTTTTTTTACCCTTATTTTCTTCTCTGCTAGTCGGAAAGAGTCTGTTGCCGCGAAAACAAGAAACTCTCCATCATATTTTACAGAAACAGAAGCTAGTTCTGGTTTTATACTCCCTACAGCGGCAGCATAAACAACCGATCTTATACCAAAAATAAGGTCCCTTGCTGGTATTAAAAAGCTCTTATCCTCATCTATTTCTGGAATAACTGGAAAATCTTCTCCGGAGAGCGTTTTTATACTGGTTTTATTGGAAGATGTCTTTACCTCCAACACCTGACCTTTAGTGTTTATAGTAATGCTCCTGTCTTTTGATAAGGAGGAGATAAAAGAGGTAATAACTTGGGCAGGAACAACAACAATACCTGGTTCCACAACTTTCACTGGAATACTAATAGATATACCAAGATCTAGGTTTGTTGCTTTTATTGAAAGAGAGTTTGCTCTCGCGTCCAAATAAAGACCAGAGAGGACGGGTAGGGTGATGTTCTTACCAGCAATTTTATTTGCCTTATTTAGAGCTTCTTCTAGTTGTTCTTTAATACATTCTATTTTCATATATAAAAAATTATTAATACTATTAGGGGTGTGGATATGTGTACGTCCAAACAAAAGACCCAGCTAAGCCGTTTTTTATATTTTTACATTTATTAACATGAGGACTACTTGTTTGGTAACTTAACAATTTGTAAAATGACACCAAACTACCCCCTCTTTCCAACACCTTGTTAACAGTTTTTTCTTTGTTTCTCCACATAGTTTTAAACAGTTAATAAGTTTCTAATCTGACCAACCTCTTCCAATAATGACTGGTCAACCTTAATGTCGCCTTTTATCTTTTCACACGAATGAATTACTGTGGTGTGGTCTCTACCGCCAAGCTTTTGTCCTATTGACGGGTAAGAAATATTAAAATCTTCTCGCAAGAGGTACATAACTATTTGTCTTGGTCTAATAACCTCTTTGTGTCTAGTTTTTTCATAAATACTATCCTCTTTAATGTTATAGAAGTCAGAGACAATACGTACAACATCTTTAACTGCAATGGTTTTTTTAGGTTTAATGTTGTTTTTTATATAATTTCTAACATCAATCATTGTTATTTCCTTGTTTTTTAGCTGTGCGTGGCAGAGGAGAGTGTTGACGGCGCCCTCAAGGTCTCTAATGTTTCCATTTATAGTGTGAGCCAGGTAATCTATTATCTCTGGAGAGAGGGGCACGCCCTGCTGTTTTGCTTTGGCGGAAATAATAGCAATTCTTGACTCTTTGTCTGGCGGAGGGATGTCAACCGTCATTCCCGCAGAAAGCCTTGATTTAAGCCTTTCTTCAAGCCCTGTAATGAAGTATGGGTGTTTATCAGAGGAAAATATAATCTGCTTATTACTATCATAAAGAGTGTTAAATAGGTGAAATAATTCTTCCTGAAACTTTTGTTTATCAGAGAAAAATTGAATGTCATCAACTATTAAAACGTCGTATTTTCTATATTTTTCTTTGAAAATAGTCATTTTCTGGTTTTGAAGAGCATTCATACAGTCCTGTCCGAACTGTTCAGATGTCATGTAATAAACCTTTTTATTCGGGTAAGTAGCCTTAATATGGTTGCCTATTGCTTGTATTAGGTGTGTTTTACCGTGCCCAGTAGAACCATGTATGAAAAGTGGGTTGTAAGTAATACCAAGCTTTTTTATAACCGCTTGCGCTGCCGCATGAGCAAGCTCGTTGAATGGTCCGATAACAAAAGTTTCAAAAGTGTATCGCGGGTTTAGGTTGTCATCCTTGTTGACCTGGGTTTCTGGTAACGGAAGTTCTTTGGTATGTAGGTCTTGGGCCGTTTTTTCCTCCTTCCTTCTGGATTCCTCCTTGTTTACCACATACTCAATGGCGTGAATAGAGCCCTCTAGGCCACGAAGGCTTTTAAGAATAGTGTTGTGGTACTTAGTTAGAAGCCACTCCTTAACAAATGCGTTTGGCACCGAAAGGATCACTACTCCCCCATCTTCCTTAACAATACGAGTGTCTTTAAACCAAGTTGTAAAGTTTGCACTGGAGATACTTAGCTCTATCTCCACTAAAACGCTTTGCCAGAGTTGCTTATAGTCAGTCATGAAGGTTTGTTGCTACAATAGTATATCTTTTAGCAATTTAATAAGAACTTGTTAAAGTCGTAAAAAATGTTTATAATGTGTTTATAACTTGTTAATAAGAAATGTCCACAACATATAAACCAAAAAGACGCAAACGAGCAAAAACTCACGGTTTTCTCTCAAGACAAAAAACTTCTACAGGAAGAAGAACCATTAGAAACAGACGAAGAAAGGGACGAGCACGTCTCGCGGTTTAAAATGATTTCTAAAAACAGGAGGATTCCCAGATTACTTTTTAAACCCCTTCTTGAATCAAAACGATATTTCAATTCACAAAATTTTTCTCTACGAGTAGCACAGGGAAAAGTGGCTAAAGTTGCCGTGTCTGTTTCTAAAAAAGTTTCTAAGCGAGCAGTTGTCCGCAACAGAATTCGTCGACGAACATATTCAGCCATTCGCAAGCTTTTACCCAATCTTTCTAACAATCTTTTTTTACTGATTGCTAAACCGAGGGCTGAAAATGTTCGGGGCGAGAAGCTTAAGAACGAACTCGCCGAACTCTTTAAAAAAGTATAGAATTAACCGATGTCTTCTTTCTACCACACGGTTTTCTTTGACCCACTATACAACGGGTTAGTTGTTTTGTTTAAGATTTTACCTTGGGCTGATGCTGGTATTATTGTTATTCTTCTAACTGTTCTGGTTCGTATTATTATTTTTCCTCTTTCCAAAAAGGCTATACTTACTCAAGTTAAAATGGCTGAGATTAGCCCGGAACTAGCAAAAATTAAGGAGAAATATAAAGACAAAACAGAAGAGCAGGCAAGACAAACCCTCGCTCTTTACAAGGAAAAAGGGGTTAACCCATTTTCTGGAATATTTGTCATTATTATTCAGATTCCTATTATCTTTGCGTTGTATCAAATCTTTCTTCATCTTCCTGAGGTTAATCCGACTTTTCTATACTCGTTTGTTACTGCGCCAGATTATATCAACACCACCTTTCTTGGGGTTCTAGACATCACAGCAAAAAGTTTTGCTATTGCAGCTCTGGCAGCAGTTTCAACATTTTTTCAGTTTAAAATTTCTATGAAAGGACAAACCCCGCCAACAGGTAACTCCTTCGGCAACAACTTGGCCCGAAGTATGCAGACTCAGATGAAATACTTTTTCCCAGTAATAGTTTTCTTTGTTTCTTATAATATCTCTGGGGTAATTGCTCTCTACTGGCTTACTACAAATCTTTTTAGTATCGGACAAGAACTTTTTGTTCGTAAGAAAATTAGAGCTCCTCAAGCCTGAGTGCCCAGAGAGTTAGGTCAATTTTGTTTATAAAGATTAAGTAATCTTCGTTTGGAGAAAGTTTTGGCTCTATTACATCGATGCTTCCTAGCTCTGTAGGTAGTTCTAGGAGAACCTGAGCAACACCAGTGTCAGTGTCAAAAGACCAAACTCTGTCATAAAAAACGCTTACTCCTTTGTACCAGTTATCTGGTTCGTTTATACCAATTTTGTTTGATGGCACACCACAGAAGACTAACGCTGTGTTTTTTGTACTCCACACACACTTATCGGCAAGGGTGGTAGCCGAAAGTTCATTAATATCATCAGCAGGAATGTTTTTTACAAACGACAAAGTTTCATTGTTGACGGCGTATGAATACAGCACCCGACTTCCTTGTGTATTAGACAGGGCTGTTAAAGCATTAAATGGTCCAAGAATTTTTGTAAATGCCCCACTTGAGGTGTTTAACGAGTATGCATAACCAGGGACACTAAAGCTTGCTTTGGTGTGGACAACCAAGCTGTTGCCCGAAGTCATAAGACGCCAATTGGTGAAAGGTGAACTGAAAAGAGTTTTGAGACCAGAGCCATTAAACGCAGAAGAAACTATTGAGAGTGAATCTTCCAGAGAATAGATGAGGTTATCACCAGAGCCAACAGTCACAGAACCAATGTCTCCACGTATTGGAGTTGAGACAACCGTATAAAGCATGTCGGTTTCTGGCGAACTTGTTGCTGTTGGTTTTGGTAGAGACAAAGCAAAAGACAAATTTTCTA
The DNA here is from genome assembly GCA_964357635.1 of uncultured Candidatus Saccharibacteria bacterium. Taxonomy (GTDB): domain Bacteria; phylum Patescibacteriota; class Minisyncoccia; order Phycocordibacterales; family Zambryskibacteraceae; genus UBA5004. Next base: position 19,562 of record CAYHLZ010000002.1, read on the forward strand.
CCAAATCAGTGTCATCTTTAAGAAATCTTACAAGAACAGCCTTACCGTCCGTCCTAAAGTATGCCTCATAAATCTTCGGCAAGGTTTGGTTGGTAATCTTTGTTTTTTTAAGTGTCAGCAAATCAATCTCATAAATATGACCTGTTGCACGGTCCACATATCTTGCAACAGTGGTTGATGAATTTTTATTCAGAACCACTGCTCCAGCAACCGGAACATCAGAGAGCTGAAAAAATGTTTTCTCTGAAGAATCCTCTTCATTTGAAACAGGTTCTTCGGTGGTTTCTGATGGATTTTCTGTTTCGGTTGTTGAAGAAGGAAGGTCGTCTCCAGAACCAAAGGGCAGAAGCCCAGAAACTGTTTCACTAAAAGGGGTACCAGAGCTTTTAAGAAACAGATATCCCCCAACTAGCACAGCAAGAAGCAGGATAGAGGTGATTATTATAATTAAAAACTTTTTTGACATAATATTAATTACTCAATTCTACGTTTGTGCATGCCAGTGGTTACCACGAGATGTTACCTCGTAAGTAAGTATTCCGATTCCTGGCACCAACACCCTTGTTCCGTTTCTAGGACCAGATGCTTCTGAATTAAATTGTGATAAATAAGTATGAAGTGCTTGAGATTGGCGAAGGTCAATTGCTGCTCGACCGGGACCGTGTGTTTCGTGCCCACCTTCAGAGCCGCCAGTTATTGTTAAAGGGCAACCACAGAGGGTTGCCAACTGCATCACATGAAGAATGGTGGTTGGTGGTAGACCAACAACGTTTGTGCATCCTTCGGTTTCTCCGTTAACACAAGGACCATTATTTACCGACACGGGAGGTATGTTTTGCCCAAGCACCTGTCTAATTTGAGCATCTGCTGCCACTTGTTCTGGTGTCAGTGGGTATCCTGGGAGTACGTTACCACCACCTCCTCCAACAACAGGGGCGGGTGCGGTTGGTCGCGGGGCGCTAAAATTAAAATTCACCAAATCAGGATTAATGCTATTTAGAATAACCCAAGCACCTAATGCTAAAAGTAATCCGCCTATGGCATTTTGAATAGTGTTTTTTGCCTCACTTTTTCCGGAAAAGGCGTCAGTGGACATATATTTAATACCACCGACAATTATCATAATAACAGCAAGCACTCCGGCGATGCCGATAAGTAGAGAAAAGACGCCGGTGATGTATGGCACAGGACTCGTTCTTCCGCTTCCTTGGGTTGTTTCTGTCCCGGGCAAGGGTGCCAAAAGCTGATAATCGGTTTGAGCAAATACTGGCGCGTTGTTAGCAAGTAAAACCAGAACGGCAAATACAAAAGCAATAAAAGCAAATTTTTTCATATTAGTTGTTTTCATATTGTATTAAGAAATTTTTATTGGCAAACTGCGTAACCTGGTACGTGTTTGATACACGCGCACGTATACTTGAAGCTCCTTTGGCATCATCGGGGGTGCGATACGTTACCGAACTCCCCGTGTCTGTGCCCCCAACATTAGTGCCCCATTCGTACTTCAAAACATCGTCAGTGCGATCAAAAACACTAAAGAAAAAAGGAAAAGCCGTAAAAGTAACTTCTTTCCCCTCTAATTTATAGGTATTACCTACCTCTTTGTTGAATTTAAATCCATAAAGAGGATTGTTTTCATATATATAAAGAGAGGGCGTTAACGGGGTAATCTTAGTGGAGGCGCTTGCCAACACCGTTTTTTGACCATACTCGTCTGAAGAAGAAGAGATGATTTCTACCTTGATGGTTTGGGGTTTTGAAAGAATTGAGTCAAGAAAAGATATAGTATTTTTGCCAATCCCGTTTAAATTACCCAAAACTGTGCCAGTTTTTGTCCACTTATAGTTTAAGCTAGCTGGGTTACCGAGGCCGTGAGGTATTGCTACAAGAGTAATCCTAGACTGGCTTGACCACAGTGTCCTGCCTTTATAAAACGGAGGAACATAATTTTCTCCTTGCCAAAGAAGATCTACTTCTTGAGCCTTTAGAAAAGTTGTTGGCAGGATAAGTAGAGCAAGTACCAAAAGGAGAAAGGTTTTCTTCATCCCCTTATTATAACGAATCCTTTGGCAATTTTCTTTTGACATTATTGACTTGTTGCTCCGGCCTCTTTTAACTCTCTTTGAGCTGCCTCCACGGCTGTTTCTTGGTTTTCTTCCGCTTCTTGTTTTGCCTTTTTAATAGCAAGCACTTGCGAGGGGTCGGAAGTGATAATCTGGTCTTCTGTATATGAAGCGATGTTTTTTATGGCAACGTGTTTTAGTCCAGCAAAAAAGATTCCTTCTCCCCTATCTGACTCCAGAAGCAAATATTTTTCCTCGTCTGTGAGATTAAAGGTTTTTTGAAGCTCGTCTATGATGGTGGGAGACTGCTTCATGAGAATCTGTATAGAAGAGTTGGTAATAATTGGCAAACCATAAGGACTCTTCAAGAAGTCGCCGACATCTTGCGTTATTGTCGCAACACCGAGGAAATATTTTCTTCCTCGCTTGACGAGTCCCATGAGGAAGGAAGCAGTGTCTTCCGATTTCATCATCCACCACGCCTCGTCTATAACCAAGAGACGTTTTTTGAGTTCTTTTCTGATAACGTTCCAAATATAGTGGGTAACAATGTACATGGCGATGGGCTTGAGTTCATCCTCCATGTCTCGCAGAGAGAAGACCACAAACTTTTTATTTATATCAACATTTGATGGTCTGTTGATAAATCCGGACCAAGTGCCTTTCGTATATTTGGAAAGTCTTTGAGCAAGAGATTCTCCACCCTCCATACCAGCAAGCACCATTTCAAAGTCAGACATTAAAGGAGGTTCAATATTACGAAAGTCTGAATCGGCAGTAATATCCTTGAGAGCGTATGTTTCAGTGATGGCGCGGTCAATAATAGCGTCTTCCTCAGCAGTTAAGCCACCCATCATTAGTCGGAAAAGACCGACTAGGTTAATAATATTTGAGCGAAGCACGTTTGCCGTGCTCTCGTCTGGTCCAGGTATCGGTAGGTCAAAAGGATTTATATGGTGTTCTGAGTTAAGAGAGATTTTAAAATATCTACCACCTGTTGCTTCTGCCATGTACTCATACTCTCGCTCCGGATCTATCACGATCACTTCCGTGTCAAACATCAAGGTACGCAATATCTCAAGTTTTGTGGCATAAGATTTACCAGCACCAGACTTGGCAAACATAATTGAGTTGTAGTTTTCAAGAGAGAAGCGGTCAAAGAGCACCAAAGATGAGTTGTGCCTATTGATACCATAAAGAATTCCCTTGTCTGAAGTTAGGTCAAAGGAGGTGAATGGGAAAAGAGAGGAAAGTGGAGAGGAGTTGAGCTTAGAATGCACCTCAAGAAGGTCGTTGCCAAGAGGAATGGTGCTTTTGTATCCCTGTTCTTGTTGGAAAAGAGCCGGTTTTACATAAATAAGTTTTGCTTCAAGAATAGATTTAATTTCTGACTCAACCTTATCTAACTCTGCGGCACTATCACCATAAATAGTGATATAAAGACCGACGTCAAAAAGTTTTTCCTGTGCTTGTTGAAGCTGGTCTCGCAGATTCTCAAGGTCTTGATAGGCAACGTCAAGCACTGGGTCACGCACCAACCCCTTTTCTTCTCTGCCGTGGATCTGACTTTGCACCTCGGCAACTTTTCTCTGGAACTGGCGCAACACCTTTGAAGTCTCAATAGGGTGAACAAAGATTGAGACATCAAAAACCTTGTCCATGTTAATAATGGGAGAAAACCAACCCTCGGAAAGAAAACGCGGATACGAAATAACAAAGAAACTTCTTAAAACCTTCTCACCAAGATTAATCTCCTTAGGTGTGACCTTGAGGGCCGATGGCGCAATAATATCTTTGAGCTCCAGCACCCCTGCTTCAAAAATTTCTTTAGGCAAAATAGAAGAAATATCAGTCTTTGTTTCTTTTTTCTTAAATAATGAATCAAAAATTGCCATATTAGGTTACTTTAATCGGCTTCTCTGTCTCGCCCGGGTTAAATGCTTTGTAGAAAAGCTCAATAACTTCTTCTGTACCAAGACGAACCACACGAATGCCGGTTCGTATTAGTCCTTGCTCTACCACTGACAAACGTTCTTCAAGCTGGCTTCTGTCCTCGTCAAAACTTGCTTCAGTCTTACTGGATTTATCATTATCGGTACCAAGTCCTAGACGTGAAGTAATGCCACTGGCAATACCTCCGCTTGACTGGCTGGTTGATAAAATGGCGGGACTATAAGGCACCACGATAAAGAAGTGTTTGGTCATAATGTTTGTGTTCTCGGTGAAGTTTTTGATGAATTCAATGTATTCTCTCACCTGAATCTTCATTAAATTGTTCGTCTGGTTTTTCTCTTGTCCCTCTAGAAGAGCGATGTAGGGGCGGATATCAAGTTTGCGAGATTGCACCACTATCTCAATAGAGAAATCAAGAGAATTTAGAAAATCTTGGAATTGGAAGAGAATTGCCTGCTTCTCATCTTCCGATTTTAGAGAAAAGTTTAAGGACGAGCAGAGAAGGATAGAGCGCATGCCTCCGTCTTTGAGGATGACAGTACCGTCCCGCACCTCTTTGATGGGAACAAATTCTTGGGTAGCGTTTGTAGTAGGAGCCATGCCTCAATTATACCTTATCCTCGGTGTTTTCCGTTGTAGGATTAACGTTTTCTTTAATATCTAGGCTCCAACTAAGATCTCTAAGCTTTGATTCCGATAGTTTGGGTACATAGACTTGGTCTAAAGGTTTTGCATCTCTTGGTCCGGCAACTGGCTTCTTCTCTTCCTTCTTCCAGAGATAGAGCTTGTTGGTCAAGGTGTATTTAACAAAAGCTTCTACTACGTTTATAAACGGTTTGCCGTTGATTTTGTAAAACGCCAATGCTCCAGCGAAGGCAAGTATGGGTAATGCAATTAAAATCGCTAAAAATTTTGGTAAAAGAATGAACAAAACGACAGCAATACCAGCTCCACCAGCAACATAAATAAATTGCTTAAAGGTCATAGGGCCAAAAATCTTGTCTTCAATCTCTATAAATTGTGGTACTTGAAAGCGCATAAATTTATTTTACACTAACGGCTCTCTATACGGATCCTTTCCTTCTCCATATCTATAATCTGGCAAAGACGTCTTCGTTTCTTTTGGTTTCGGCGGTTCTCCGCCCGACTCCAGCCCGACAAAGTCATTCTGGCGGGGAACGACTTCAGTCGTTCGGGCGGGCTCTACATGTGGCACGCTGTGCGCCACCTCACCCTCTTCTACCATGGGCAGGTTATCACCAGAAACTTTTTTCTCCCCAATACTTTTTTCCACAATTGGACCAAGAATTTTCTCAGCGACAGAGTCTCCAATTTTGTTGGCTGTTTCTTGGGACACACTAACTGCCCGTATAATGTTTTGTACAAAATCATCCGGGTTCTCAAACGCATATAGAACAAACATAGTTTCCTGTTCAAGAGAAACTATTTGTTCGGGGTCTAAAGCATTACTTTTACCAATTTCCTCTACCAACGCTTTCCAAGGCAGGGCACTAATTGCCTGTTGCAGATTGGAGGGCAACTTATCAAACTGTTCTTTTATAAGTTTTTCTTCTTCGTTCATGGTGTAGATGTTGTTCCTCCGGAAGGTGGTGGGGGTGTTGATGGTGGAGTTGCTTCTGGCGTTTCTTCTTCAGGCAAATCTCCTGATTCTTTGGCAACATCTTTATATGCCTCGATTAATTTGTCTTTTTTACTCTTTCCTGTTCTTATTCGAGCTGCCGCAGCATAGTTATAACCAGCAAGTTTTGCCCAAGGGGATCTTTCCACCATATCTGCATATTTACCTTTTCGTATTTCTGCCGCTGGTTGTATTTCCTTCAGGCTTTCTATTTGTTTGTCATAAGCAGCGGATATTATCTTTGTGTCTTCCTCTATTTTTTCTCTTGCCCTAATCGTCTCTTTCTTTAATGTCTTAAGTTTTTCTCTTTCAATGTCCAATTCTTTTAACTTTTCTGTTTTGACTCCAAAGTCAGCTGTTTCTAGTTCTCCTTCTAGTTTAGATATGGCATCAGATGATGCTTTTTCTTTTGCTTCAGTCGCCCTCAATTGCTCTTTATTTTTTTCTTCCTTTTTCTTTATATCCGCCTGTTTGTTTGTTTCCGCTTCCTGTCTTTTTTTCTTTATCTCCTCTTTGTTACCCAACAGATTATCAAGTTTTTGTTTAGCCTGAAGCGCCTGTGGCGAAGTTTCTCCAAATTTTGTTTTTGCGTTATCATATTCAGCTTTTGCCTTAGCCCTTGCTTTATCTGATGGGGCATATGATTCCGCCACCTTTGCTGCTTTTTCAGATTGTGCTTTTCTGTATCCAGAAAAACCATCTTTAGTACCCTTGAACACTTTAGAATCAGCATCAAGAACACCTCCCAATCCGCCAGGAGCATTTCTTGCATCATAGCTTGCTGACCCACCCTTTCTTCCTGCCCAAAGAGCAAGTCTTGCACTTCGACTACCCTCAGCAGCTTTTCCTTTAAAGTACTCGCTTTCAGATACTGCGGTTGCTGCTCTACCAACCGTTTGTCTACCAGCAAACGCCGCTGTTCCGACAACAGCACCAGTCAAGAATTTGGTTGCGTTCGTTACATTTGAACCAGCCTTGTTTGCCCACGATTTGGCGATACTAAGAGCAGCAAGGAGAAAGACAATCACAATCATAAAGTTCATAAACATAGCAAACGCTCCACTGGAAAGGGCAACTATCTCCTGCCCCCGCTCACCTACAGCCGCAAGAGCGCCAAACTCGGTAACGGCACCTCCCGCCGAACCCAAAGAGGTCCTAATACCCCTTAGAACCTCAACCGCAATCCAAAGAATCATAAAAAATATAGGGGCAAAAAACGCTTGCCCCACCAGAGTTTCTTTCCACTTATCTGCTGCTCCGCGTAGTGCCGGTAAAACAAAGGCAATAAAAGCTATAGGAGAAAGAATTAATACCAAAATTAAAACCACATAACGCACAATAAGCATGATTGCCATAGAGAAGAAGACAAAGGCGGAAATGACAAGCATGATAGAGCCCATCATAGTTATAGTGAGTATGGTTCCATTGCCGAGAGTGCCTCCGCTAAAGCTGTAAAGACTTTGCAAATTTAATTGTTGCATAAAAGCGTTTGAAAGACCGCGTGATGACAGGGCGGTTGTGAGGTCAGTTAGAGTTCCGGAAGGTATGATTAGATCGTGGAAAAAGAGAGCCAATATATTGGCGGCATCAATGACCAGTTTGGTGAAGAAGAGACTGAAGTTTATAAGTATGGCAACGATGATGACGTTAACAATTAGTTTCTTGGTATCGCTTCCTACTCCCAAGATGGTTCGTATCGCTGCATACAGGAGGATAAATATAAAACCCATGTTGGCGAGGTCACGGACGGCATCCCATGCATTATTTATGGCGGTTTCGTTAGCAGCATAGTTGTCAGACATGCTGATGACTGTGAAATAGACCACTGCATTTAAAACAACTCCGGCCAGGCCTGTCAAAAATCCCATAAACTGAAGGATTGACTCTGCCAAGGGAATGACAACCCATGACATTATTTCGCACCCAAAATCAAACACCTCTGGACACAGTCCCTCCGATGATGCCCCTGACGGTTGGTCAGGTATACAACCGGGCTGAGGATCGACAGAGCACGGTGGTGGGGCTTGAGCCAATGTTGTTTGAGGAGCAATAAATCCACTTGTAGTAAAAACAATTACAAGAACGAAAAATAAAGCCGAAAATTTTTTCCAATACTTTTTCATCAATAATTATCTTTGAACAGTGACATATTGTGTGGTCGCACCATTTCCGTTAGAACAAGTGAGAATGAAGGTCATTATAGGGTCTGTTACTCGCACGGACTCTCCTCCACTAAGAGCCTTAGGACCACTCCAACCCCCAGAGGCTGTGCAGGAAGTAGCGTTGGTAGCTGTCCAGTCAAGCGAAGCGATGGTAAAGAACGGAAGTTCCAGACGCTCAGCACTAAAGGTAACTACAGGGAGCGCTCCTCCGCCCCCACCTCCGAAACCTCCTCCAGGGACGGCGACATTAACGGAACGAGAAGTCGGTCCATAAGTATTTGTGCATGTAATAGAATATGTCTGACTTGCCGTTAAACTTGGAGTTAACTCTGTTCCACTTAGTGCTCTGGGACCACTCCAGCCACCGGATGCGACACAGTAGCTGGCATTGGTGGAAGACCAGGTTATGGTTGCTGTGCCGTTAAGTGCCACTGTGGTTGGGAAAGCATTGAGAGTCACCGTGGGTGCCAGAGGGTTGCTACCCACTGGTGGTGGAACACCCCCACCTCCACCTCCACCTCCACCTCCACCCCCACCACTTAAGAGTCCTTGGGCACCAAAGACAAATCTTTGCAGGAGTTGACCGATGAGCGCGCTCACAAGCTCGTCAAACTCGTCTGCCAACTCAAGCTGTCTCACGCCAGTTCCTAAAACATTTTCAAGTTGTTTCTCAATTACTACACCAGGTGTTTGGGCATCACCCCAATCTAGACATGTGTTTGTGCCGTCAGTACTTCGCCTTTCACACGGAGCGAATGTTAAGAAACCACTGCTCCAACTAAGTTGTTCTTTCTGAAGACCCAAGGCCTCTCTAAGTCGGGAGTTAAGTTCAATCCGAGCTTCAACATACGACCCATACGGGTTATTGGCCCTGTTTTGTGTCATGGAAAACCATCCGTCCCATCCTCCTTGGTCAAAATCATCGTAGAAACCTTCAATATTTCCAACTACGTCAGACAAAGTACATTGAAATTGATAGTCTGACGAACCGATTCCTCCGCTGTTATAGGAATTCCTAAGAGATAATCTAATTTGAGTTTGAAAAGGTGAGCAAAGAAAGTTAAGATCAGTACCGTCGATAAACTCTCCAGCAAGCCCATCAGCAAGGTTGGTGAAAAACTGTTCCGGATTTCTTACAAAGGCGGGGCTCCCTTCAAAACCTTCATTTATCCACTCAATAGTGGAGTTCAAAATGCTTTCTATCAGGGTTCTGGCAAGAGTTATCGCGACAAGGTCAAGAGTTAGTCCGGGGACAAAGTATCCGAACGCGGTTATGCCCACCTCTTTTACAGTATTTGCTTGGTCCACAGTGGGGATTCCATATTGCGCCCCGGTCTTAGTTGGTAGGATAGGAACAAAGAGTATTACGATTAGCAGGAGGGCCAAAATGCGATTTTTATAATTCATATATTACTGTTAAACATTATACCATTCGTGATAAGCACACTCTGAATATTTGTGAGAATATCTGATTCTAACTTAGTATTTTTCGCATAGTGATTCAGAGCGGCGTATGCTTTCGCTGGGTTTTTGGAACTGTCACTAACTAGTTTCAACGCCTCGGCATTTTCTAAGTAGTTATTTATAAGATCAAGATGATAAGAAGATAGAGAAACCGGCACTCCCACCAAGAGAAGCTCACTTGCCGCTGCCTGGAAGAACTTAGAAGTGGCTGACATGAATGAAGAGAAAGCAGGACTCGAAATATCTGAAAAATCGCGACCAGAAGCTTGGGCTGCCACCAAATTTTTATACTTACTGCGGATTGCCGTTAAACTTGCGCCATATGCCGCCATATTTTCTTCGTTATCGGGTACTACTATAACTTGATTTAAAAGGACTTTTGGTGCGGACAACTTAAAGCTTAGGATATCTTCGGCGTATTTATCGGCAAGGTTTAAGATATTTTCTCCAGAGATCTGACCCTGGGACTTAAGTGACATGTAGTCGGTAAAAATTTGCCTGCTTAAGAGTTCTTCTTGTGAAAGAGTAGTGGTGGAAAAAGCTCTCGTGGGTGTCGTAGAAGAACTTAAAAAGTCTTTCAAAAAGGCGTCGTCGGATGCAAACTCTAGAGGAGCTTGAACAGAGACCAAGGTAGCGGAATAAGGAGGAATTTTTATAAATCTAAACCACAGTGCCCCACCGATAAGAGCAAGAGACAAGAAAAGGGCGCCGATAAGACGAATTGACGGCATCATATTCTAGTATATCAGAGAATATTTCGCTAATTTGTGCATAAGTGTATAATTAATCCATGCGAAGCCTCCTTATTCTTACCACCTTCTCCTTAGTGCTTGCTCTCGGCTTGTTTAGTTCTACGACAAAGGCAGAAATCTTCACCTCAAACCTCACTGTAGGAAGTAGAGGTGTTGAGGTTTCGGCACTTCAGCAAATTCTTGTATCTGAAGGATATTTGGTTATGCCGACAGGCGTTTCTTATGGCTACTTTGGACCACTTACAAAATCAGCGGTAGCAATGTGGCAGTCAGCCAATGGAGTCTTGCCCACCTTGGGCTACTTTGGTCCAATTTCCCGAGCAACCTTATCAGCAAAAACATCTGTCAAGAATCCCGAACCTCCGACTCAGCCGACCATGCCCGTAGAACCGCCGTCAACGCCAGTTTCGGATTTGTCTTCCGGCATTTCGGCAAATTCGGACACACCGTTTGCTTTGGGCATGAGAGCAAATCGCATCCTATTTTTCCGAGCATCACCACTGGAAGTAAAACCCGGGGATATAGTTACTCTTGATGGTTCTGGATTTAGTAAAACTTCAAACAAAGTTTATTTTAGTGGTGGCAATGCAGTCGTAGCCACTTCTACCAATGGTACGGTTATGAATGTTGTTGTACCTCCAGGTCTCTCAAACGGAGAACACGAGCTTACTGTAGAAAATGTTTTGGGTTCTTCCGCCAATCCAGATTTAAAAATTATAATTAGAGTAACAGACAACCCACAGCCACCACCACAAATCACAAGCGCATCAATCTCCGGCGATACAGTCACTCTTATCGGTACTGGGTTTACTTCTTCCAACAATCTTTCCACCACCTTTGGCGACAACCCAAGCTCAATTTTGTCAAACGGGACTACTCTAACTTTTCGCATCACCGATCTTTCTATGTATGAGAAGATTAAACAATTTACCCAAGGCAAGTATCAAACTAGTCTTTGGATTTACATCTACAATGAACACGGTGCTAGTAGAGAGCCTTATCAATTGAACGTAAATATATGACTAAGAAAAAATTTCTTGCCCTCATTGTTGCCCAAACTTTTTTCTGGCTTTTCGCACCACTGACGCCAGTTAGAGCGCAAGTATCACCCGTGCCAGGTTTTGGTGGACTTATGAATTTTGATATTGCTTGCACCTGTCCTGCTAACATCGGTAATCTCTGGGTTTGGCATACACCCCTCTTTCTAACAGTAAGTCCCAGTCCGCTTACGGGTCCTCTGGCGTGGTCACCCTTTTACACAATTCATTACCCCATGTTTTCTTTTGGTGTGCCCGGAGCATATGATTTGGGCGCTTATCTTCCCGGAGTTCAGGCTTGTTGGATGTTGATACCCACCATACCACCATCTTGCCTTCCGTTGATAAACGCAGGGCTAATGACCCAAGATGGCACTAGTTTAAGTATTTAAAAGCGCTGCAGAGATTTTTTTCCAATTTTCAAGAGAAACATCTTCGGCGCGTATGTTTTCATCAAGTCCGAGTGTATTGAATGTCTCTAGAATTTTTTCTTTTTTAAACAAAGTTGAAAGATTTGAAGAAAGTTTTTTGCGCTTAGACTTAAACCCGGCGTGAAGCATTTCAAAAAAGTCTTTTTCGGAGAAGTTGTCAAAAAACTTTTTAGAAATATCTTCTATGGCGATAATAGCCGAGTCTACTTTGGGCACAGGCGAAAAAGAGCCCGCCAAAACTTTCTCCACAAACCTCGGCTCTCCATAAGCTTTAACTGAAACAGAGAGAATGCTTTCCTTCCCGTTTCTTGCCACAATCCTCTCCGCCACTTCTTTTTGTACCAAAAGTACCATTAGACTCGGCTGAAATTCGCTCTCAAGAAATTTTTTGAAAATAAGACCTGTAATGTTGTAAGGTATATTTGCTATCAGCTTATAACCCTTTTCTAAATTAGAGAGATTAAACTCCAAAATATCCTCATTAATTATTTCAAACTTGCCATTTTCTATTTCTTTTTTATAAATTTCTTTCAAGAATAAAGAAAGTTCATCGTCTTTCTCTACCGCCACTACTGTCGCACCAGTTTGTAGAAGTTTTCCCGTCAAAGCCCCTGTGCCTGGACCAATTTCAAGAATACAATCTGTGGACTCTATTTTTCCCGCTTCAACAATAGACTTCAAGGCCTTTTCTGATTTTAAGAAATGCTGACCCAGTGATTTTTTTGTTTTCATATTTAAAATTCTATCTCAAGTAAGGGCTTTCTTCGGAAATTTGTCTCATCAAAAACTTCTTGTTCCATGAGATTTTCTGGTATATCAAAAATAAATTCAGAAGGCAGGTTTGTCTGTCTCCTACCAAACATGTTACGAGTTTCAGTATATGTTAGAAACACTTTTTTTCTTGCACGGGTGATGGCAACATAGAAAAGTCGTCTCTCTTCCTCTCTTTCTTCGGCAGTAATGTTGTCATTTATTTTCTGGTGAGGAAAAAGTCCATCTTCAAGCCCAGAAATGAAAACAAAATCAAACTCAAGACCCTTGGCGGAGTGTACGGTCATAAGTCGTACAGAATTTTCTTCATCATTTAATTCATCTTGGTCACTCTGTAAACTTGCGTCTGTGAGGAAATTTAAAATACCCTCTTCTGGTGACAAGGCATCGTACCTAGAAGCAAAATTGGCAAGCTCGAATGCGTTTTCAAGTCTAGCCAAACCATCTTCTCCACCCTCTTTCCACTCTTTTTCAAGTCCGGTTTGGTTGATGATGAAAGAAATTGTTTCGCTTGGTTTGTTCTCTTTCAAGAACCTTTCAATTTCCACAAGAAGGTTTCTAAAATTTTTAAGCTTCGTCTTCATTGCCGGCGGGAGAGCTTCTTCGTCGCCCATAACTATTTTTAGAGCAGTGGTTTTACCTATCCCGCGTGTGGGTGTATTAAGGATGCGTTTAAGATCCGAGACACTGTCCGAGTTTAGTGCGGCTCGTATGTAAGAGATAATATCTTTAACTTCTTTGCGTTCAAAAAATCGTGTTCCTAGGAGCCTATATGGGACATTACGATTCATAAACGCTTCCTCAAGGGCTCGGGACTGAAAATTGGCTCTATAGAGCACCGAAATCTCTTTCGGAGGCACACCCTTTTTTATAAGACCTTCTGCTTTTGAGGCGATAAACTCCGCCTCGCTTACCTCGTCAAAACCACCGAAGACTCCAATCTTTTCGCCAAGAGCATTCTCGGTAAAAAGATTTTTCTCGCGTCTGATTTTATTTTTTTCTATCACTCTATTGGCAGCTTCAAGAATAGTTTTGGTAGAACGATAGTTTTCCTCTAAGATTATAACTTGCGCGTTGGGATAATCTTTCTCAAAGTCAATAATATTTTTTATATCTGCCCCGCGCCACGAATAAATATTTTGGTCTATATCTCCCACCACACAAATGTTTTTATTTTTCCCCACCAACATTCGCGCGATTTCAAACTGGACGCGATTGGTGTCTTGGTATTCATCTATGTGAATATATTTCCAAACATTTTGGTAATATTCTCGCACGGACACATCGTTACTTAACAAGTTCATCGTTTTTAAAAGCAAGTCATCAAAGTCAAGTGCATTGTCTCTTGCAAGTATTTTCTCGTATTCTGGCCAAACACTGTTTAAAACTTCTCGGAAGTAACCGTATTCTTTTTTTTCACCTACTTCTAGAACGTTTTTACCACCACCTTTTTCTTTAGATATGAGAGATAGGATGCGTCCAGGGTCATGAGTTTTTGGATCTAGGCCAAGAGTTAAGAGCGCTTCTTTAACCGCCTTTTTGCTATCATCTCGGTCAAAGATGGCGAAATGTTTTTTTATACCAACCTTATCCGCATGTTCTCGCAAAATATGAACTCCAAGAGAATGAAAGGTGCTAACAAAAGGTCGCTCGCTTGTACCAACAGGTCTATTGAGTATCAAACTTTCCTTGAGACCCGTCTCTATTCTCTCGCGCATCTCTTGCGCTGCCTTATTGGTAAAAGTTATAGCAAGAATCGCAGAGGCTTCCGTACCCATTTCAACAAGATGACGAATTCTCTCTGCAATAGTCTTGGTCTTGCCCGCCCCAGCGCCAGCCAAGACTAAGACGGGTCCTTCTGTGGAGACCACCGCCTTTTTTTGTTGAGAATTCAAGTTTGGAGAGTATTTTTGAGACATTTCAGACACTATAGCATATGTGGAGAGCATGGTTGACTGGTGTCTCTTTGGGGGAGTAGAATGGAGTAACAGGACGAAAGTACGCCGTAATATGGCTCAACAGAGCCATTTCTGATTGACAGACAGAGCCATGAGCAGTTTAACCACCCTATATTAGTAAAAGAAAGATAGTATTTAATAAGAAGAATTTTCAGGCGCTTCTGGTAGTTGCGCTTTTTATCTTGGCGCCCCTCTCTATGAGGGCCTATATCCCAGGGCAGGCTGGCAAACTTGTTCGTATGCCTGAAGTAGTCGGGTCAGGTAACTCTCAAACCATGACTCTTCTGGAAGGCTATTTAAACATTAATCCTACTGGTACCGGTGGAGCAGAGATTGCCATAGTTGATCGCATGGCACTTGAATCAAGTGGTGGCGGGAGTGAGGTGTTTGTTGACCTCGGTAAATCTGGCACAGGACAAATATCCGTCTATGTTGTGCGTAAGGGTGATACTCTAAGCGAGATTGCAGAAATGTTTGGCGTCTCCACCAATACGATTCTCTGGGCCAACAACATTAAGGCCAATTCTATTAAAGAAGGACAAGAACTTGTCATCCTACCCATCTCTGGTGTGCGTCACGTTGTAAAGAGTGGTGATACCCTCAAGTCTCTTGCCACAAAATATAAAGCGGATCTTGGAGACATCCTTTCATACAACGGACTTTCAACCGATAGCAAAATAAAAGCAGGAGACATTGTAATTATTCCTGATGGTGTTATTAGTCAAACCCAAGGTTCCATAGCCAAACCGTCTGGTGGGACAAACTATCCAACCTACGCTGGTTATTATATGAGACCAATAGTTGGTGGCATGAAGAGTCAAGGAATTCACGGCAACAACGGTGTTGACTTGGCTGCCTCTGTTGGCACACCAGTTCTTGCTGCAGCAGATGGAAAAGTTATCGTCTCGCGCACAGGAGGATATAACGGTGGCTATGGTACCTACGTGGTCATTAGTCACTCAAACGGCACACAAACTCTCTATGCTCACATGAATGCAAACAGAGTTTCAGTTGGCGAACAAGTTAGCCAAGGACAAAACATTGGTTCGGTTGGTAAAACTGGCCGAGTCACGGGCGCACACCTCCACTTTGAAATCCGTGGTGCCAAAAATCCTTTCTAGTTAAACATCAAACTTTTTTGGGCTAAAACCTACGGTTCGCCCGAAAATTCTATTACACGTCGAATTTTTTAGGGCGATACTCAATTGCTTCTAAGATGTGATTGTTGGTAATCTCTGGGGCACCTTCAAGATCAGCGATAGTTCGCGCCACTTTTATCATCCGGTGATAGACACGAGGAGAAAATCCGAGTCGCTCTGCAGCCAAGTCAAGAGTTTTTCTTGACTCTTTATCCAGGGCGACAAGAGAAACCATATCTCTGGCGCTCATTTCTGAGTTTCTTAATATTTTCTTACCTTTTTTACTGAAACGTTCTCTTTGTGCCTCTCGCGCTTTCTCCACTTTTGTTCTGAAAAACTCACTTTTCTCGCCTTCAGAGACGCCAGAGAGTTCAGACGGCAAAACCCTGTCTACCTCAAGCCAAATATCTATGCGGTCCATGATAGGACCCGACATTTTTCTTCTATATCTTGAAAGGGCGGAGGGTGTGCAGACACAAGGTTTGCCTCGGAAGCCAAAATTTCCGCAAGGGCATGGGTTCATCGCAGCCACAAGCGAGACATTTGCCGGAAACTGCGCCGTACCCTTGGCACGCGAGATAGATATCACCTTGTCTTCTAGGGGCTGCCTCAAACTTTCTATAACCCTCCTTTCAAATTCTGGAAACTCATCCATAAAAAGTACTCCACAGTGAGCCAGAGTAATCTCTCCTGGTCTTGGTGTTGTTCCTCCTCCGACAAGTGAGACGTAAGAAGCAGTGTGATGCGGTGCGCGAAATGGCGGGTTAGTAATAAAGGTCTCTGAAAGAATGCCCGCAACAGAATGAATGCTCGTTGCCTCAAGCCCTTCTTCAAAAGTAAGTTCTGGTAAGATGCCAGCAAAAGCTTTGGCAAGCATGGTTTTACCTGTGCCTGGTGGACCATACATTGCGCAATTGTGTCCTCCGGCTGCCGCGATGAGAAGTCCGCGTTTGGCTCTCTCCTGGCCTCTAATATCTGAAAAATCTATGCTCGCGATTGATTTTATTTTATCTACAACAGTTAACTCTGCTTGCGGGAGTTTAGTAGTACCAGAAAGATGTTTGATTAAATCTTCAAGTGAGGAGACTCCAAAAATACTTACGCCATCAATAATGGCTGCTTCACGAACGTTATCCGTCGGCACATAAAGTTCTTTGAAATCATTTTGCTTTGCAAATCTGGCAATTGGTAAAACTCCGGGTACTTTACGAACCTTACCATCCAGAGACAATTCGCCCAAGAATAACTTTTTCTCTGGGTCAAAAGAAATATCTTTATTAGCGACAAGATATGAGAGAGCAATTGCTACGTCAAACGAAGTTCCTTCTTTCCTCTGATCTGCTGGAGCGAGTGAAATAACAACCTTATGATTCTTTGATTTTGGAGAATCTAGACCGGAGTTTTTAATAGCTGCCGAGACGCGGTCACGTGCTTCTTCTACTGCTTTGTCTGGGAGACCAACGATAGTGAAAGCATTAAGACCACGAGAAATATCGGTTTCTACGGAAACAGGAATTACAGATAAAAGATTTGTTTGTGCGCTGTAGACCCTTGAGAAACTCATTTCATATGTTTACGACACCCCCTAGCAGACGGATTTGCTTCAAGTCTTTTTTCATCTATTTCTTCGCCACAAGTTTCGCACAAACCATATTTGCCGTTCTTAATCTTGTCTAAAGCGACTCGAAGGTCTTGGTAGCGGGTCTCTAGAGTATTAACGATTGCCAGGTTTTCCTCATATTCTTCAATGCTGTCAGCCATCGTGTTTTCATCAGCTTGAGAACTATCTTTATCAGTCGGAGTAGCCTCCCAATCAGAAAGATTATCGGGATTTCGTCTGCCAACTTTTGCCAACTCTTCTCTCAAGAGTTCCTTTTCTCCTTCCAGCTTCTTTTTAAAGTATTCAGTGTCTATTGCCATGCCACCATCTTAGCAGACCGAGCTCTAACGGGAAAGTTTCTCTTGAGTTAGGCGATCAATAAGCGTTCTTAAGGTCTCTAAACCATCTGTAATAATGAGCGTGTCATTATCAAAAAACGAATAAAGAATAACCGGCTGGCTCTCAAAGTAAAGCATTCTAATATCTTTGTTTCTGTCAGTTAAGTCCGCAAATACTGGCTCTTGTGGTAGTCCTCCCAAGTATTCTCTGGAAGCAAACAAGGGTAAGATATCTTGGCTCAAATTTTTCTCCCAATTAAGCATGCCGGCAAAAGCATTTTCAAACGATGAGAGTTTGATTATAAGAAAGATACTGTTCCCCAAGGCTCCATACATAAAGAGCGGGTCAAATGATCTGACTAAACTACCAGGAGCTCGGCTTTCAAGCATTTTAAGAAATTCGCTTATTGAAAGAAGCTCTGTTTCTTCTCCAATAATTTTATTCAAAACCACGTGCTTGAGTTCTCCGCGAGGTGTTCCTTCTGTTGCCCCATTTAAGGAGCTTATGAGAGTCTCACGAGAGGCACCGAAGACGTCAATCCTCATTTCGGTGTTGGCAGAGAGGAATCTGTTTTCTGGCGCAGCAATTTCTGGCGCAGCAGTTTTTCTCAAAAACTCGTTATAGGCATATTTGGCCCCAAACCCACCAAGGACCAAGAAGAAAAGACTGCCCAACAAAAGATAGAAAAACTGCTTTCTTTTCGCAATGATTTCTGGTGTGGCGGGGGTCCTTGCGCCAGAACCTTTTTTTAATTGTTCTGCTCGCTGAATAGAGACAAGAGACTCCCTCTGTTTCTCAAGGGCTTCCGCCACATCCCCTTGGAAAGTGCGGATTTGTTTCAGAGGAGTCTCTTTTTTGTCCATCTCTCTATTTTAACCTACTTGTAGTGAGTTGGTCGAACTATCGAGGGTTTTGTTCACGAACTTTTCCGCCACCCGTGTTGAGAAGATATTTTTTTGGACTCTGGTCTAGGTCAAGAAAATCATCAGCCGCCTCAATCAAGCGTGCAGAAGAAGATTTACCAAAGGCAACAACCTCTACTTGGCAACCATGAGTGTTTTGAAGATATTTGACTAGAGGCACATAGTCTCCGTCTCCAGAGAGAAGGACAATGCTGTCTAATTTTGGTGCCATGATGATGGCGTCAATTGCAAGTCCCACATCCCAATCTGCTTTCTTGGCTCCACCTAGGAATATTTGTAAGGGTTTTGAGCGGATTTCAATTCCGGCTTTACCTAAGGCGCCGAAAAAGGCGTTTTCTTCGCCAGATTCTGTGGTGACCACGTAGGCCATGGCGCGAATAAGAACCCTGCCGTCAAGAGCATCTCTTACTATTGCGGCAAAATTTGCTTTAGCATGATGAAGATTTTTGGCACTGTGATAAATGTTTTGCGTGTCTATAAAAATGCCGACCCGCTGGGCTTTATGTTTTATTACTGTCATTAAATTTTCTAATCTATTAAAACTACTTCTAGTAGTGAGCTAGTCGAACTATTTCTTCAAACCAAGTTTCTTTTGTAGAGTTGAAGCACGCTTCGGACTCTTCTTTTCCAAATATTTCATATGCGCCTGACGATCTGCCACCATGGCAAGTAGTCCTCGGCGTGAGTGATTATCTTTGGCATGCGTTTTGAGATGCTTTGCGAGCTCCTCTATCCGCTTTGTCAATATGGAAATTTGCACTTCAGGAGAGCCGGTATCTTTATCGTGTACAGCTACCTCCTTAATGAGTTTAAGTTTTCTGGTTTTAGAAATCACTTAATAATAATAGCACACGGAGACGCGGATTGCAAGAGTGTGGTATAATGTCGCACAACATGAGCCAAGTTAGCGAACTAGAACAATTAAAGCGAGAATTCCTTGAATATACCGAAATTGAGAAGGGACGCAGTCTCAAAACTGTTGAAAATTATGACCGATATTTAACTAGATTTCTTGAGTATTCTAAGGCGAGAAAAGCGGGCGATATCAAAGATGACACAGTGAGAGAGTACCGGCTTTGGCTTAATAGGCAGGCTACCAAAGGAGGCACCCTAAAGAAGAAAACTCAAAATTACTATCTTATTGCTCTCAGAGCCTTTCTCAAGTATTTGGCAAAACGTGGAGAAAAAACCTTGTCGCCGGAAGTTATAGAGCTTGCCAAAGTTGGTGAACGCTCCATAGACCTCATTACTCCAGAAGAGCTCTCACGACTTCTTGATGCTCCAGACACAACAGAGCTTTCTGGTCTGCGGGACAAGGCAATACTAGAAACCCTTTTCTCAACAGGACTGCGCGTTTCAGAAATCTGTGGTTTGCCGAGAGATTTGGATCTCTCTAGTGAAGAATTTTCCGTGCGTGGCAAAGGAGAGAAGGTGCGAGTAGTATTTCTCTCCCCCGAGGCAAAAAGCACAATAAAAAAATATCTGGAAAAGACCACCGCCTATGGCGGGGCCCCGCAGAAAGCGGTGGGAAAAGAAATCTATGATGAAAGATTGTTCCCAGTCACAACACGCTCTGTTCAGAGAATTATCAAACACTATGCTATCAAAGCTGGTATTTCCAAGAAAGTTACTCCTCACGTGGTACGCCATATGTTTGCAACAGACCTCCTTTCAAATGGTGCCGACCTGCGCAGTGTCCAAATGCTTTTGGGGCATGCCAATATTGCCACCACCCAGATTTATACCCACGTCACAGACAAGCAACTAAAAGAAGCGCACAAAAAGTTTCATTCTAGGAGGAAATAGGCACTCATTTGACAAAATTGAGGCGATTTGCTATGCTTAGGGAGTAATAGTTTCCAGGAGTGGGTTCGCCGCAAGGCGAACCCATTTCGTAACCAAAACAATATGTTTGATTTAAAAGTCATCAATTCAGTACTAGGCGAACTTGAAGAAGTGCGCGGTATTCCCCGTGCCTCTATTGTTGAAGCCATAGAAGCCGCCCTCGCCACAGCTTATAAGAAAGAATATGGCAAGAAGGGACAAATAATCCGCACCACCTTTGACCCAAACACAGGGGAAACTAACTTTTTCCAAGTAAAGATTGCAGTAGATGATTCACGCGTCATTTTTGACGAAAACGACCTGCCCGACGGCAAGGCGGGGGAGATAAAAGAAGGTGACGAGCGCGATATATATAATGCCGAGCACCATATTCTTCTTGAAGACGCCCGTAAGATTAAGAAAGATGCTCAACTTGATGAGGAGATAATCTTTCCCATTGAATCTAAAGGGGATTATGGTCGCATTGCTGCTCAGACCGCTAAACAAGTTATAACTCAGAAAATTCGTGAAGCAGAAAAGACTTCCGTGGTTGCTGAATTCGGCAAACGGGAAGGTCAGATTGTAAATGGTTCTGTTCAACGCCTTGAGCGTGGCAATATTTTCGTAGACATGGGTAGAGCCACTGGCCTTCTTCCATATGAAGAACAGATTCCTGGAGAAAGATTTGGTCAAGGAGAGCGAGTGAGAGCATATCTTTATAGAGTGGAGGAAAGTCCTAGAGGAGTATTCCTTCGTCTCTCACGCTCACATCCAAAATTTATTGAAAAACTTTTTGAGGCCGAAGCACCAGAACTCGCAAACGGCACTGTGGTTATAAAGGCTATTGCCAGAGAAGCCGGTTATCGCTCCAAAATTGCTGCCCTTGCCATAGACAGTCACATTGATCCAGTTGGTGCACTTGTCGGTCAGCGCGGAGTGAGAGTTTCTACTGTGATGTCAGAATTACGCGGAGAAAAGATAGACATTATTGAATGGTCGGCAGAACCGAAAAAATTTATTGAAGAAGCCCTTTCTCCTGCAAAAATTCTTAACATTGAGATTAATGAAGCGGAGAAGTCCGCAGTCGTTAATGTCTCAGAAGACCAACAGTCTCTTGCTATAGGCAAGGGCGGGCAAAATGTGCGCCTAGCAGCCAAGCTTACTGGCTGGAGGATAGACATCCAGTCTGCCAAAGGCGAAGAGCTTGCGGTTGCCGATGTTTCCGCTGATAATAAATAATATGAATCTCTGGCACGACATAGAACCAGGAAACTTTGAAGCGATGAACGTCATCGTGGAGATAAATAAGGGTTCTAAAAATAAATACGAGATAGACAAGAGAACAGGACTTATTGCCCTTGACCGAGTACTTCATAGCTCGCAGGACTTCCCTTTTGACTACGGTTTTATCCCTCAATCACTTTGGCACGACAAAGATCCTCTTGATGTGATTTTACTAACTACTTATCCTCTTGTTCCTGGGGTTATGGTACGAGCACGACCAGTGGCACTTATGAACATGATAGACAGCGGTGAAGGAGACGATAAAATTATCGCCGTACCAACGGACGACCCTCGTTTCAACACAGTTAAAGATTTGAAAGATATTAACCCTCACACCCTTAAAGAGATTGAGCATTTTTACTCTACATATAAGAAACTTCAGAACAAAGAGGTCAGGGTAGAAGGTTTTAAGGGCAAAGAAGACGCAGAAAAAGTCTTTGAAGAGGGTCTTAAACTCTATCAGAAAGAGCATTCGCAGGGCACAAAATAGTTCGCTATAATTAAAGCCTACGGAAACGGCTGAAATTAAGAACTAATTAGATATAAATGAAGCATAGAAGAATTGTTGTTTCTGGCATTGTACTTGCTCTCGTTTTTCTCTCAACCCCAGCCCTTGCTGAGGAAGGAGCAAACGCTGGCTTTAGTGCCGGAGGAAGTACGACACCACTTAAGGTGAAAGCAGAGATGAGGGCAAACATTGAAGCCAAGCGAGCTTCAAGTACAGAACGCCGAGAGGACACGCGTGAGAAAATGCTTGAGCGCAAGGCTTCAACCACTGAGCGCATACAGGAACGCAAGGCTTCCAGTACTGCCCGTAGAGTTGAATTCCAACAAAATCTTGCCAAGCGCCAAGTAGAACACGTTACGAAAGTAATGCTCGCCACCATTGAACGCCTTGAAAAGATTATTGTAAGAATTGAATCAAGAATTGCTAAAATTGAGGCTGAAGGTGGCAATACAGAAGAAGCAGAAGGATTTGTCGCTGATGCAAAAGTAAACCTAACTGACGCCGAAGCCTCTGTCAACGCTTTTGCCAGCATTGAACTTACTAGCGATAAGGCCAAAGAGAACTTTGAGAAGGTTCGTAATGCCGCAGCAGAGGCTCGGGAACATATTCGTATGGCGAGAGAGAATCTTATGAAAGCCATACGTTCACTGGGTTCTGTAAAGGCTAGTGTAAGATCAGATAATTCCGTGGAGTAAATTATTGACTAACCAGTAACCAACATGGATGGAGAAAATAACCTAAATTCTGGAGAAAAAAATGGTGGAGCTGGGCCAATCATTGCTGTAATCATTATTCTTGCTCTTGTTATTTTGGGAGCTCTCTATTTTTGGGGAGAGCGCAATGACAGGGACGAGTTACTTAACGATGATGCGCTTGAAGCCATAGAAATGCAGAGCACTTCAGACGAGACTGACTCTATTGAGGCAGATCTAGATGCGACAGATGTAGACAGTCTTGATAGCGAGATAAACGCTTCCTAACCATAAGTTTCTTAGATATAACAAAGAGTCCCAGAGTTGCACTCTGGGACTCTTTGTTATATCGTAAGTCCAATATGGGTTATTTAATACCAACAGTTATAGAAAAAAGTCAGTTTGGGGAGCGAGCATACGACATTTACTCGCGACTTTTGCGCGAGCGCATTATTTTTCTCGGTGGGAGGATAGATGATGATTCTGCCAATATTGTTATCGCCCAACTTCTTTTTCTTCAATTTGAGGATCCAAAAAAAGATATTTCTCTCTATATTAACTCTCCCGGAGGTTCTGCTTCTGCAACTCTTGCGATGATAGATACTATGAATCACATTAAACCAGATGTTTCTACTGTCTGTGTTGGTCTTGCGGCATCGGGTGGTGCGTGGCTTCTTTCTGCTGGCGCCAAAGGCAAGCGATTTGCCCTACCTAATGCTGAGATTATGATTCACCAACCTCTTGGTGGCGCAGAAGGTCAAGCAACTGATATTGAGATACAGGCCAAACAAATCCTTCGTCTTCGCGAAACTCTTGTTAAAATTATGGCTAAAAATACAGGGCAAACCGTCGCCCAAGTTCAAAGAGATATTGACCGAGACTTCTTTATGAATGCGGAGGAAGCCAAAAAATACGGCATCGTAGACAAGATTCTATAGCTGTAGTAGAATAACAAAGTTCATCTTGTAAAGAATTATTGAAACGTTTCATAACTCCCGTCTGACCTAAACGACCGCTCGGTTCCGGAAAACATGTCTGTTAAATTAGCTTTACTTTTAGCATTGCTTGCCGCATCTGCCGGTATCGGCTTCGGTTATTTGCTGCGTCTTCTAATCTCTCTTGGTAAGAAGGGCTCGATGGAGCTTGATATTAAGGAGATGGAGCTTTCTTCCAAGGAGGAGGCGCAGAGAATTATCTTGGAAGCAGAAGCTCGTAGGGATGAGATTATTCAAAAGACCCAAAAAGATGTTAAAGAACGCGAAGAGAGGGCGAAAAAGACTGAAGACAGGCTTGTTACAAAGGAAGAATTTTTAGATAAACGCCAACTTGATTTGGATAAGGAAGCAGATGTTGCCGAAAGGAAAATTTCTGAAGCAGCTTCTCTTAAAGAAAAGGCAGAAAAGCTTGTTCTGTCGCGCCAAGTAGAACTTGCCAAGGTCTCCGGGCTATCTCATGCGGAAGCCAAGAAAGAGCTCTTAAAAATTGTAGAAAAAGAAGCCGAAGAAGACATCCTTGTGCGCACCCAAAAACTTGAGGCCGAAGGAGAAGCTCGTCTTGAGTCCAGAGCCAAAGAAATTCTTGCCACAGCGATTCAAAGGCTTGCTGTATCAACTTCAAGTTCAATGATGGGTACCACTGTAAACCTACCTTCCGATGAACTGAAAGGAAAGATTATCGGCAAAGAAGGGAGAAATATCAAAGCTTTTGAACGTGCCACCGGTGTTGAGGTGATTGTAGATGATACACCAAACTCCATTACTCTTTCTTCTTTTGACCCTGTGCGTCGAGCGATAGCTAAACTGGCACTAGAAACTCTGATTGCTGACGGTAGAATTCAACCGGCCAAAATTGAAGAGCTTGTAGAGAAAGCTACCAATGAAACCAATAAAATTATTAAAGAAAAAGGTGAGCAAGCCGCTATTGAGTGTGAAGTTTACAATCTTGACCCCAAATTAATCTCACTTCTTGGACGCCTGCACTTCCGTTCTAGTTATAGCCAAAACGTTTTGGACCATTCTATAGAAATGAGTCATTTGGCAGGCATGATGGCCAAAGAGCTGGGAGCAGACGTCGCAGTTGCTCGAGCCGGTGCCCTACTTCACGACATTGGCAAGGCACTTGACCACGAAGTTTCTGGTACTCATGTTGAGATTGGTAGAAAAATTTTAGCCAAGTTTAATGTTTCCGAAGAAGTTATCAAGGCGATGCAGTCGCATCATGAGGAATACCCGTACGAAACCATTGAGTCTGTTATCGTTCAAACTGCCGACACTATATCGGGCGGAAGACCTGGGGCTCGTCGAGACACCGCAGAGCGTTATCTCAAGCGCCTTACTGACTTGGAAAACATTGCTCTTTCCTTTGACGGTGTGGAGAAGGCTTATGCTCTTGCTGCCGGTAGGGAGGTTCGGGTCTTTGTTACCCCAGACAAGATTTCTGACTTGGAGGCCAAAAAAATGGCTAGAAATATAGCCTTAAGAATTGAGAGCGAACTTAAGTATCCAGGTGAAATCAAAGTTAATGTTATCCGTGAGGCAAGGTCTATAGAATTTGCCCGCTAGAGAGCACCTTTCCCAACCAATGGCGTAAAAAAATGGCTTGGTATATAATCATATGAGTCTAAAGGTATTGTGTAGTCAGATTTATCAAATAAAACTATGAGTTATGAATAAGATAGATATTGCAAACGCAGTGCATGGGAAGCTCGGTGGCACCAAGGTGCAGGCTGAGGGAGTTGTCGATACAGTTATCGACTCAATCGTCTCCACTCTTAAAAAGGGTGGCGAGGTCTCCATTGCTGGTCTTGGTATCTTCTCAACCAAGGTTCGCGCAGCACGTCAGGCCAGAAATCCTCGTACAGGCGCATCCATCTCGGTTCCGTCTATGCGAGTGCCAAAGTTTCGACCAGCCAAAGCATTAAAAGAAGCAGTTAAGTAAATAAAACTTAAAACTTCAATAACAAAAACCCGCGCATGCGCGGGTTTTTGTTACCCTCCTATGAAACGTTTATTCTACTTTATACTCTTCTCTGATTTTACCAATCTCTTTTTCTTCCTCACCTTCATTTTTATCTTTTGCAATTTTACCGAATTTAAAGAGTTCTTGGGGTGGGAGGGCGTGTAACTCCAGCACTCTTTTTTCTAAGTGTTCTTTGGTATTGAGTTCGGGTTTTTCAAGCACTTCCGACAAAAGAATTTCTAATATGAAACCAATTTTTGGTCCTGCTTCAATTTTAACGAGCTTCATTATATCTGCTCCATTGAGGGCAAGTTGTTTTACAGAAATTGGGTCGCGTAAAACCTCCTCAATCATTGATTTATATTTACGCAGACGATAAGGTGTTTCTTTCGGCCTGCCGGTGCCAATGCGGTCAGAGGTGCGTAAGTCAACAAGATCCCAAATTAAATCTACTCCAACATTGCGCACGATGCGACGTACTGCGCTGGGTGTTATTTTTTCTGTGTCAGAAAAGAACATGTGCCAGCGCACTAGTTTAGCTGTTTTATCTATAGTTTCCTTAGGGAATTTGAGGGTTTCAAGAATCTGTTTGGCAAGCCGTGTACCCACCACCTCATGACCATAGAAGGTCCATTGGTTGTTTTTCCGAGCCCTGGTATGTGGTTTGGCCACGTCATGTAGGAGAGCGGCCAGACGGACATGGAAAGGAAACTTTTTCTTGGCGGAATGATTAAGTGTTCTTAGAATATGTTCCCAAACCGTATAAGCATGGGCCTGATTTTGTTCCATGCCTATCCCCTTCTCAAATTCAGGTGAAATAAATTTCAAAAGACCGAGACGAGCCGCCAAGTCTAAAGCAAGCGCCGGTTCATCAGAAATAATAATTTTACTAAACTCATCACGAATACGTTCTTTAGAGATATGTTCCAAGAGTGAAGCATTTTTTGTTATTGCTTCTTGAGTCTCATGCTCTATGGCAAAGTTTAATTCACTTGCAAAACGAAGAGCGCGCAGCATTCTAAGCGCATCTTCTCCAAATCTTTCCTCTGGGTTTCCCACAGTGCGAATAAGTTTTTTCTCAATATCAACTTGACCTTGAAATGGGTCAAGCAGGTCTCCAGTTTCTACATTGTAAGCAAGTGCATTCATGCTGAAGTCTCGGCGTGCCAAGTCTTCTTGTATGGTTTTGCCCCAATGCACCTCGTCTGGTCTGCGAAAATCTGAATACCCTGACTCAAGACGATAAGGTGTCACTTCAATTGTTTTGAGACGCACATCTTCTGTCCCCTCATTAACAACTCCAACGGTACCGTATTCATTTTCGTAAAATGTTTTTGGAAAAATCTTTATTATCTCTTCTGGTTTGGCACTTGTGGCAATATCCCAGTCTTTGGGATCCCTACCCATGACCAAGTCACGGACACAGCCTCCGACCAAAAAGTTTTCAAATCCGGCGCGTGAAAGTACGTGCGAAACACTTTTCACCTCTTCGGGGACCTCAAATTTTTGTTTTGTTTTAGACATAAATTAGGAGTTTAGAATGGTGCCCCCAGCAGGAATCGAACCCACATCACCTGTTCCGAAGACAGGCACTTTATCCATTAAGCTATGGGGGCGTTGAATTTATCGTACAAGAGATTTATCTGTGCGACTAGGGAGAATCGAACTCCCATCTCGTCCTTGGCAAGGACGCATTCTACCACTAAACCATAGTCGCAAGTGAAGAGATAATAACTTATTTGGGGAAAAAAATCGAGATTTTGAAATCACATCTTCGCGTGATAGGATGGACGATTACGGGCTGTATGAGTACATCAGCCCGAGCATTCAGAACGATAAGTTATGCTAGCATAACTTCTGTTCTTCATTACGGGCTGTAGTACAGCGGTAGTATACACGCTTCGGGAGTGTGAGACCCGAGTTCGATTCTCGGCAGCCCGATGCCAAATAAAGTGTGTTAGCATAATTTCTGTTCCTAACTACGGGCCGTAGTATATCGGTAGTATGCATGCTTTGGGAGCATGAGGGCCGAGTTCGATTCTCGGCGGCCCGAAAGAACGTTTCTCACTACGGGCTGTATGATTACATCAGCCCGAGCGCTCGAAGCCCGTGCCCATGTAAACATGGTCACGACTTCTCACTACGGGCTGTAGTATAGCGGTAGTATTTGCCCATGGGGTGGGTAAGGCCCGGGTTCAATTCCCGGCAGCCCGAAAGTAAGTTGCGGGATTAGTTTAGTGGTAAAACGACAGTTTTCCAAACTGTAGTTGGGAGTTCGATTCCCCCATCCCGCACCAGAGTGCGGTCTAAAATTATCTAAATATATTTAAGTATTCCAGCTTTTTTCATTTCCTCTAGGGCTAAGTTAAACAGTTTTACAATCTTTTTCTCACGATAGTGAACCATAAGTATAAAAATGGTATTAGCTGGTATCAGGTTGAGACCAGGTATAAGTTCAATACACATAGCTAATGCATATCTAATCCACAGATATCTTATGATTTTTTTCTTCCACCAACCACCACTTGATTTACTAAAACACCACATAAACAGGGCAAGTGCCAAGACTAGTCCCACAATATAAACAAAAATCCAAACAATAATTCCAATAATCGTAAGAGCAAGGGCGGTTCCCACCCAGTCCAAAGTATCCTTAGCCATGGCCACCACAAGTATCATAAACGGGAAGTCGGAGTGTTGAGGAGGATCTTCAACCAAACGCTTCGCATCACCATCCTCAAACGTCTCACCTTCTTTACGAAATATTTTTCTCGATTTTTCCATAACATCACCCACAGCCCTTTCAATTTCGCGCGCCCCTTTCTCTAAGGCAATGCGACTTATACGCTGTGCTTGTTCCAGCTCTTTTTGTTCTAATAATCGTTCGGCTTCTTCATTCATAAATTAAGGCTTATCCTCGGTCACTCTGTCAGTTTTCTTGCCGAGCAAAAGGTGAGAAACTGCTGTGCCAATAATGTGAATTAAGAATCCAAGGAGAATAAAGCTAACAAACCTAGCAACCATAAAAATGATTATACCTGCATATGTTTGAGGCATGGTGGTAGAGATAGAGCCACCCAAGAGTGCCTCCAGAATCCAGAGCATGCTTAAGGGAATGTTTTCAAAATTTGGATGTCCGTGTTCAAAGACATATACAAGCGTTCCAAGTGTCGTGATGGTGAAAATGAGTGCAGAAAAATAAATTTGGATATTTAAGCGGAGGATGGCAGACTTATCTTCTGCTGACTGTCTTTCTAAGTGTTCAAAGCGAACTACTTTAGCCAAGCGTATCATTCTCAAGAAACGAAGTATTCGCAGAGCCCTTATTGATTTGAAGAATGATAGGTTTGAAATACCTAATAAAGTCGGAAGTATTGATATTAAATCCACCAACCCAAAGAAACTGAAAATGTATGAAAGTTTTTTATGACTACCAATGATTCGGCAAATGTATTCAATAGAGAAAATAAAAACAGCCGTATACTCAATGACCAAGAAATATTGATTATAGTGAGAAAATTTGGATACAGACTCAAAGATGATTGCCAGAATTGAAATAACTATAACAATAGATAGAAAATCATTAACTCTAAGAAAAAATTTTGAGTTTGTTTCATAAAATGCTTTTTGGCAAAAGAGAGTTATAGGGTTAGAGAGCGCTTTCATGTAAGTTTTATTATACCAAGAATTTTTAGGCTCTAAATAATAATATTTTCGATTATTTCCGCTCTCGCTTGCCTATTTTTCTGGTCAATTTTTACCGTTATAAGATCAAGTTGCCAGTCTTGGTCCAGTTTTTTCTCCAACAAATATGTCTGGATAACTCTGGAGAGTCGTTTCAATTTCCACGGATGCATGTTGTCTTCTGGTCTAAATCCTCCATCTGTTCCATGGGAAACATTGCCAAAAGTTACACACGAAACGCTTTTTACCTCTATAAAGTGAATAATATTAGACTTTGTGGCGACAATATCTATCTCGCCCCACTTTCTAAGATAGTTTCTCTCTTTAACTTCAAATCCCCTTTTCTTTAGAAAATCACAGGCAACATTCTCTCCGATATCTCCCAATTTTCTCTTTTCCGTTCTATTATCAGCTTTCATTACAATATATTAAATAAGTTTCATATGAAACGTATAAGAGTATGAAATGGCTATAATTAAGGACATTTAAGTATTATGCCCTTTAAATATATGTCTTTTAATACCCACTTTCCACATAATTATCCACAGATTACCTAATTTATGGTCTAATCGTCTTTAAAATAAAGACTTTTTTACTTTTGGCCATATTTGTTTGATAATCAATAAAAGACTTTTTCTAAGACATTGAAACAAAAAACCGCCACGGGTTTCCGCAGCGGTTTCCCCGCCGAAGCGGAGTGAAAGATCATTCCAGAGAAGAGGTCGGGCTTACAGAATGCACGAGACCAAAAATAAAAAAAGTTGGGGGTTCGTCATCCTTATCCGAACCACTAAACCAGAATCATCTTCCGGTAGTTGGAACGGCCTCCCATGAACTATACTCGAACTCAAATCTCAATTAGAGAACCAAGAATATCTGTCCGAGCGTCTGCAAGTATTGTACTTTATAAAGGACAAATTTAGAAGTTGAAATCTGGGGATAAGAGTGTCCTTTTGTTTTATGGCTCTATTTAAGGGTTAATTTGATGGGGCAATGATCAGAGCCCAAAATATTGTCAAGTATTTCTATAGATTTAACTTTACTTAATATTTCTTTTGAAGAGAAAAAATAATCAATTCTCCAACCAACATTTCTTTCACGAGCAAAAGTTTTCATGTCCCAATAAGTATAAACCCCTGCTTTTTCAGGGTAAAAATGTCTGAAAATGTCTATCCAGCCATAAGAGACAAGTTTATCCATCCACGCCCTCTCTATGGGCAAGAAACCGACATGAGTCTCATTTTCCTTTGGTCTAGCTAGGTCTATTGGTTTGTGGGCCACATTTATATCTCCGCAAAGGATTATATTGGAATGTTTCGTGTGTAACTTATTTATGAATTCTAGGAAGTAATCATAGAAATCAAGCTTGTATCGCAACCTTTCTGGCGCACCACCACCATTCGGAAAATAGCCATTTATAAGGATAAAATCCTTATATTCAGCCATAATTAGGCGTCCTTCTTTATCAAGCCTATCTATTCCTATGTCACGTGAAACTTTTATAGGTTTCTCCTTAGAGTATATGGCTACACCACTATAACCCTTTTTTTCTGTGGGGAAGTGAAAATAGGCGTGATATCCGTCTGGAGCGCTTAATTCAGGAGGAAGTTGGCCGGGAAGTGACTTTGTCTCTTGAAGACAGAGAAGGTCTGGTTTCATGTCAAACACTTCTTTGATGTTTCCCTTGCGGTGTGCGGCTCTAAGTCCATTGACGTTCCAAGAAATGATGGTTTTCATGTATTTTCTAATTCTAATCTATGCTGTGGGGATAACAAGTTTGCGATTATTCAATTTTGCTTTAGAATCTCAGGTATAAGCATCCTCTTAAATTAATGGCAATTGTAAACATAAAGGGGGTTATTAAAATACTTGGTATCGGACTTGTCTCTCTTTGCTTTTTTCCTTCAATAAGTTATGCAGATTTTAATTGGGTTCAGGTTGGCTCCAATAGTGGTAACGGATTTGGGGAATGTGTTTCTGAAAATATATCATGTGATTTTGGTGTCCCAATAGCCTCTTGTCTTCACAGTAACAACATAAGTCCTACATACACCACAACGCATGCGTGTGATGCTGCGAATTTTGGTAATTATATAACCGAGGCGAATGGCACTCTTTGTTTCCCCGGCGAAGACACAGGATCGTGGGGCGAGGAATATTATGAATGTCAGTGGATTGGACCTGTGACTTTGAATGTTTCCATAAATTCTGGGCAGGGGACAATTTCCGCACCCGGCATTAGCTGTCCAGGGGACTGTAGTCAGAATTTTACATACGGAGATTGGGTGACAATTCTCGCGACACCAAATAGCGCTGGCGGTTTTAGTTTTGGTTCTTGGAGTGGAGCATGTCTCGGACAAACATCAAGTTGTTCTATACAAATGAATGGTAGTCAAAACACAAGTGTTAGTTTTAATGCGCCGTCGGCGCCAACTGTTAGTTTAAACGCAAGTCCCAATCCAGTTGTTTACAACACCGCAAGTTCTCTTTCTTGGTCCTCCACCAACGCAACATCTTGCACAGCCTCTGGGGGTTGGAATGGTCCTAAGGCTCTTAGTGGAACTCAATCAACCGGCAACTTAACTTCTAACCAAACCTACACTCTTGACTGTATCGGTCCAGGGGGTTCTGCCAATCGTTCTGTAACAGTGGCAGTTTCGCCGAGTAGCGCAATGTCTGTATCTTGTGTCGGTAGTCCTTCTGTTGCATTACTCGGACAAAACATAACTTGGACTGCCAGCGTAGATTCTGGTGGTGTGCCACCCTTCACTTACTCATGGAGTGGGACAAATATTCCCACAAGCCCTGCACCTACGACTAACCCGTATGTAAAAAGCTACAGCACTATTGGAGAAAAAACTGCTACCGTCACAGTGACGGGAGGGAATTCGGCCGAAGCCACTTGTTCTCCCGCAAGAGTTCAGATTAATTTTGACCCGGACTTTGAAGAATTTTAATAATCTAAAAATATGACAGATACACTACAAATAAATTGGAAGGTAAAAATAATTTTTCTTGCTATCCTTGTGACCTTGGGTTTATTTTCTCTAACAAACACTTCTTTTGCCGGAACATGGGGAGCTCCAGTACAGCACCCAAGCTATCCCACATCTGGAGCACAATGCGAACCGTTCCCCATCGGTCCGGGAAGTCCGTTTACAACAAATAGTTCGTGTATGACTGGAGCTGTACATGACTACGGCACAGTAAGCAATAGCACAACTCAGTGCGGCGGTTTTTCTAGTGAACCTGCGCAAGTTATGGCGAATAACTCCATAAAGCGACAAACGTGTAATCCGTCTCCAAACAATCCGCCTAATGCCAATGCCGGTATTGACCGCTCAGTC
The DNA here is from genome assembly GCA_964357635.1 of uncultured Candidatus Saccharibacteria bacterium. Classification (GTDB taxonomy): domain Bacteria; phylum Patescibacteriota; class Minisyncoccia; order Phycocordibacterales; family Zambryskibacteraceae; genus UBA5004. Next base: position 52,090 of record CAYHLZ010000002.1, read on the forward strand.
ACTCAACCAGCTAGCTCTGTTGTAATAAGCGGCGCATCAGCGAGCGACCCAGATGGCGGTGTCTCCTCTACAGTTTGGTCTTTTACAGGCGGGCCCGGACCGAACCCAAGCATAACAAACAGCACAACTCTCACCCCCACCTTCTCAAACATGACTATGGATGGCGTCTACACTTTCCGTTTGCGGGTTACAGACACGGGCGGTCTGGTTACTACCGACACTATGACGGTCACAGTAAACTTGGCAGTTACACAATGTAATGATGCCCAAGAAAATGACTCCCCAACTGATAATCGTACAGACTCAGGAGACTGGGGCTGTCACTCAGATGGCGATGCTACAAACAGCTTCACCTATGTTCCCACGGACAACAGTGAAAGCAATACTTACTGCCTTTCTCCAGGGTGGGATACTCCGAGCGATTCAGCTTACGATGGAGACATAGACGGGCCAGCTGCTAATTATTGGTGTAGCAACCAAGCTCCTGGTGGACCATGTCCCTCTAATTTGTCCGGCGGACCAACTTCAGTGAGTGCAAAGGGGAGCGCCACAGTATGTTGTTATGTGGACTCAGTTGACTCTTATACTGGATATCTAAGACAGTGTGCCGGCTCATCACCTACACCAACCCCCGCTATTTGTGGGTCAGATAATGGGCAAACAATTTCCTCAGAACCAGTTGGTGGATCGTCAGCCTGTTACAGTGGAACTTATGTAAATAGCCCCGCAGATAATTCGACCACATGGAACTGGACTTGCGATGGTTTAAATAACGGCACCGACGCACCCTGTTCAGCAACCAAACTTACATACACTCTTACTACTGCAGTTAGCCCTGGCGGTTCTGCTGGAACTGTTTCTGCACCAGGTATAACTTGTGGGGCAGATTGTAGTGAAGTTTTTACAGCTGGCGCCCAACCGACGCTTATGGCAACGCCGACGGATCCTGGCTACGACTTTGTCAATTGGACTGGTGGGGATTGCGACGGACTTACCACAACCTCATGTCTAGTCACCTTGAACAGTAATCAAAGCATAACTGCTAACTTTGTTCCAGAACCCCCAGCATTTGATTACAGTCTTACGCCCAACACTCAAGTAAATACAACTCAAAATTCGACCGCCCAGAAGGTTGTGAGCAAAAATCTTATTTCTGGCTCTGGATCAGTTACTTTATCTGTCGGAGCCCTACCTACAGGAGTTTCTGTCTCTGGTATATCTGGCCAAGGCGCACCTCTTCCTAACTCCTCAACCATAACTTTTAGTATCTCCCCAACCGCCACAGTTGGGAATCACCCGATAACCATCACCGGGAATCCACTAAACAAACAACTAACCTTCAATCTGAATATTTCTCCCAGCACCAGTCTTTCAGTCTCGTGCTCTGGAAATCCTCCAACAGCGTTACTTGGTCAGAACGTAACTTGGACAGCTGTTCCAAGTGGAGGTACTCCGCCGTACTTCTACTCTTGGAGTGGCGATAATATTCCGACGAGCCCTGCTCCCACCGGTAGCACTTATGTAAAAAGTTACAGCACTGTTGGTTTAAAGAGAGCCAATGTTACGGCCACTGATAGCAGCCTTCCTACTGCCCAAACAACCCCATCCTGCGCTCCGGCCGCCGCAGAGGTACAGATTAACTTTGACCCCTCATTTGAGGAATTTTAATCTGCCTTGTTATATAATTAAACCACTATGCCACCAACACAAACACAAAACCCAACACCAGTACAAGGACAAACACCAAACAAAAAAACCTTTTTGGCGATACTTGTTATTATGGCGCTTCTCGCCCTAGGATATTTCTTGTCTCAAAAGTATTCTCTAGACAAAGGCCCAACTTCGCCAGAGGAGACCAATGAAGCCCTTCCCATGGAAGTGGTCGTGGAACACACACAAGCAGTCAACGGAGTACTGCCCACACCAAAAGATTTCCCCAAAGACATACCAGTTGAGAAATTTGACATCACAGAAAGCGCGACAACGGTCTACCCAAGCATAGGTGCCAAGCAGTTAAATATTAGTTATCAAAGCAACAAGTCATTAGATGTTAAATATAAAGAATATAAAGACTACATGACCAAAGCAGGCTACACTCTCTCTGAAGGCGGTACCGGCGCTAACCTAAAAGCTATCTTTGGTACCAAAGAAAAAGAGAATTTGTCTGTAGTTGTAAGCTCTGCGGGGGGTGGTTCTCTTGTTCAGGTTGCTTATCTTCTGAAATCTAGCAAATAGCCCAAGCGTGCCCACTTGTTTTGTCATGGTTCGACGTCGCTCACCATGACCCTGAGTATGTCGAACGGGTCATTCTCGTGATAAAATAAAGTGAAGTATGCATATTGACGAATCTAAGCTTGAGAGTTTTATGGTTGACTCTGGACTTGTCTCCAAGAAGGAGATTGAGCTTGCCAGAAGTGAGGCTAAGAAGAAAGACGTAAGTATCGGAACAGTACTTGTAAACAAAGGGTCACTGACAGAAGATGATCTTCGTCGGATGCAAGCCTACATTCTTGGCATTCCTTTTGTTGACCTAAAGAATCAGAAATTGGATTTCTCCGTGCTTTCTTTGATACCTGAACCAATTGCGAGAAATCACAATATTGTCGCCTTTAAAAAGATTAATGACCACCTTGAAGTGGCGATGCTTGATACCGAGGACCTGACTGCCATAGATTTCGTTAAGAAAAAGGTCGGATTAAGGATTTTGCCGCGCCTGACAGATGACGAGTCTATGAAGTGGGCACTCCTTTCTTATCAAAAAACTCTTAAGGCAGAATTTGGAGATATTATTCAAAAAGAAGCGGGCTCACTTACAGCTCTAAGTGACGGGACAGGTGACGAAGATCTTGCCGAAGGAGATTTGAAAAAACTAGCAACCGATATCCCCGTAGTTCGCATTGTTGACACTCTACTCAAGCACGCCATCATTCAAGATGCTTCCGATATTCACATTGAACCACAGGAGGATAGAGTCTTGGTGCGGTACCGTATAGACGGCATACTGCGTGACGCCATGATTCTACCGAAAAATACTGGTCCAGGTATCACCGCTCGTCTCAAGGTTCTCTCTAGTCTTAAACTAGACGAGAAACGTCTTCCTCAAGATGGGCGATTTAAAATTGATGTTGAAGGAGAAAAAGTTTCTTTCAGAGTCTCAACTCTACCAACTTATTATGGAGAGAAAACTGTGATGAGGCTTCTGCGCGAGACCGTTTCTGGCTTTACCTTAGAGAGTCTCGGGTTTCACAGTAGGGGACTTGAACAACTGCACAAGGCGCTCAAGGTTACAACGGGCATGATTCTTGCCACTGGTCCGACAGGTTCTGGTAAGACCACAACTCTCTACACCATGCTTGATATTGTTAATACTCCCAACGTTAACATCTCAACCATAGAAGACCCTGTTGAATACCAAATGACCCGCGTAAACCAAACGCAGGTGCATCCAGAGATTGGACTTACTTTTGCTAACGGTCTTAGGACCCTAGTGCGTCAAGATCCAGATATAATTATGGTCGGAGAAATCCGAGACAACGAGACCGCAGCGCTCGCTATTAACGCTTCGCTTACTGGTCACCTTGTACTTTCAACTCTTCACACTAACTCTGCTGCAGGGGCCATACCAAGACTTCTAGACATGAAGGTGGAGCCGTTTCTTTTGGTTTCTACCCTAGATATTGTTATTGCCCAACGTCTCATAAGGAAACTTGCTTCATCCAAGACCAAATATTTCTTGAACAAAGAAGAGCTTGCATCCCTTGGCAACGCTGTTTCTTTAGACAGAGTTTTGGGATTTCTTAGAGAAGAAAAAATTATAGACAAAAAAGATGATTGGGACAAAATTACTTTTTGGAAACCAAATCCGGGCAAGGATTCTGAAGACGGGTACGCCAGTCGTATTGGTATACATGAAGTATTAAATGTTACTCCAACTATTAAAAGCCTGATTATGAAAGGAGCCACGGCGGGGGAGATAGAAGAACAGGCAAAATCAGAAGGCATGATGACCATGATTGAAGATGGCATTTTCAAGGCAGCACAAGGCATCACCACTATTGAAGAAGTCCTAAGAGTAGTTTCCGAATAATTTAAAAACATGACTCTCTACAAATATAAAGCGAAGGATAAGGATGGCAACATCTACGAACGCAGTCTTGATGTAAAAAACCGTTTTGACATCTATAACGTTATTCGTGAGGAGGGCGGAAGCGTGGTCTCTATCCAGGAAGTCAAAAACTTTTTGTCTGCCATTGCCCTTGACCGGCTTTTCAGTGGCATACCAACACACCAAAAAATTACCTTCGCCAAAAACCTTGGGTTAATGATGAATGCCGGCTTGTCAGTAACGAGAGCTCTTGCCGTTATGGGCAAACAGACCAAGAGTAAACCACTCAAGAAACTACTTTCCGACCTTGAAGCCGATGTAAGTCACGGCCAGACACTCTCAGAGTCGTTGCTCAAACACCCAAAAGCATTTTCTCCTCTCTTTGTGTCAATGATAAAAGCAGGTGAAGAGTCTGGTAACGTCTCTGGCGCTCTCGCCATTGTTTCTAGTCAAATGGAGAAAACCTATCTTCTGACGAAGAAGGTGCGTGGCGCACTAATTTATCCTTCTGTCATTATTACCGTAATGATAGTTCTTGCCATTCTTCTTCTTATTTTCATGGTGCCAACTCTTACTGCCACTTTTGAAGGTCTTGGGGTCAAACTGCCTCTTCCGACACGTGTTCTTATAGCTGCCAGCGATTTTCTTATTGAAAATACTCTTGCTGTCCTTGTTGGGATAGGTTTTCTTATAACGGTATCAATTATGTTTTTAAAAAGCAGGGTTGGTAGAAATTTTTCTGATGCTGTCTTTATCCGGCTTCCTCTTATTGGCGAGATGGTCAAGGAGTTTGAATCTGCTCGCAGTGCTCGCACCCTATCTTCTCTACTTTCTGCGGGTGTAGAAATTATTGTTGCGATTGATGTCACTATTGATGTTTTACAAAACCACTTATACAAAGATGTGCTTAAACGCGCCCGCACCGCCATTGAAAAGGGCGAGCCGATGTCTAGAGTGTTTGTTGAGAACGACAAACTTTATCCGATATTTGTTGGAGAAATGGTTGCGGTGGGCGAGGAGACAGGCAAGATTTCAGAAATGCTTATGGGTGTAGCAAATTATTATGAAGAAGAGGTTGACCAGAAAACTAAGGACCTCTCCACCATCATTGAGCCCATATTAATGATTATTATTGGTGTTGGAGTAGGAATCTTTGCTGTCTCAATGCTTGGTCCGACATACTCTCTCGTAGATTATATTTAATTATTCATGAAACAAAGAGGCTTCACTCTCATAGAAATTGTAATTGCGACCGCAATTTTTCTTCTTTTTGCTATCGGGGTCTACCAAGCCTATACCACCATATTTAATGCCATTGCCAATGCGCACAACAGAGCTCTCGCCACCGACCTTGCCAATGTGAGATTTGAAGTTATCAAGAACCTACCGTACTCAAGCGTTGGTACAGTCGGCGGAACCCCCAGCGGACTAATTGCCGTGTCAGAGACTGTTACGAGTGACAATGTTTCATTTACTGTTGCGACAACAATCATGAACGTTGACGATCCTTTTGACGGACTTCTTGGTGGTGGAGATATTTTTCCTGCTGACTATAAACTTGTTGAAATAAGTATCACTTGTAACGGCTGTAAGAACCTTCCTCCAGTAGTGATTACAGGAAGAGTCGCCCCAAAAAATCTGGAAACTAGTCTTAAATGGATAAAATCAAATATCACATGAAAAAAAACGGCTACAGTCTCGTAGAATTTGTTTTCGCGGTGGTTATGGCAACAGTTATTGTTTTTATCGTCACTATCTTTGCTAAAAATGCCATAAATTTTAACTCCTCGTCGCAGTCAAGCATGAACGCCATCTTTGAAAGTAGAAAAATACTAAGCACCATGGTCTCGGAACTTCGTTCAACCGCTCCTTCTGCGATGGGTTCTTATTCTATTGAGTCTGCCGCTACTAGTTCAATCGTTTTTTTTGCTGATGTTAATTCAGACGATATTTCAGACCGCATTCGTTATTTTCTAGATCCGAACACGCGCGCTGTTCAGAGAGGCGTAATACTCGCAACAGGTGAACCACCTGGTTATACCGTAGCTGAAACATTTTCAACCATTGTTTCTGACATAGGGAACGGCGCTTCAACAGCACTTTTTGATTATTATGACGGCAATTATGCAGGCACCACAAGCCCATTATCAATACCGGTAAATATTGCTTCCATCAGAATGGTTAAAATCACCATTAAGGTTGAACGAGACCCAAACAAGCCATCTGAACTTATGACATTTTCATCTCAAGCGTCTCTAAGAAACCTTAAAGATAATTTATGAGAAAAAAAACTTTACAGAGCGACGGATATCTTTTGTTAGAAGTGCTGGTCTTTGGTGCGGCAGCAGTAGTCGTTATCATCGGGCTCATTGCTTTTGCTGCCACCAACGTCAAGATTGGCCGACGTGTTGTATTGTCAGAACAAGCTTTTCAGATGGCTGAAGCAGGTCTTGAATATTATCGTTGGCACTTAGCACACGATCCAACGGACTATACAGATGACACAGGACTCCCTGGTCCTTATGTTAAAAATTTCTATGATAGAAACGGAGTTCTCTTGGGTACCTTCACCCTCACGATAACTCCTCCTCCACTTGGTTCAACTCTCGTGACCCTAGAGTCAGTCGGTACTTCCGCAGTAGATCCTGCCGTTTCAAGAACCCTTGTTTCTAGACTTGCTGTGCCTTCTTTTGCCAATTTTGCTGCTGTTGCTAATGCTATTATGCGTTTCGGAAGTGGCACAGAAGTGTTTGGTCCAATTCATTCCAACAACGGTGTACGCTTTGATGGTCTTACGCACAATCTTGTTACCAGTTTTCTATCAAACTATGACGACCCAATACATACAGGTAGTAATGAATTCGCCGTGCATACGCACGTTAATCCTCCTCCAGGTAGTGGACTCAATAACAGCTTTCGTCCCTTAGAAGCTCCGCCAACGAGTCCTGTGCCCTCAAGAACAGATGTCTTTATTGCCGGAAGGTCATTCCCAGCTCCGGAAGTTGATTTTGACACCATCACAAACGACTTGGTCCAGATGAAAGCTGATGCGGAATCAGCCGGACTGTATTTCGCCTCCTCAACCCTAAGTGGCTACCGAATTGTGTTGAAAACCGATGATACCCTTGATCTTTATAGAGTAAACAGCTTGAGAGCCGTACCAAACAATTGTACTGGTTCTGGAACTGGGTGGGGTTCGTGGACTGCTAGTTCTACAGACCAAACATCACTTGGCACTTATCCTTTTCCCGCAAACGGTTTAATTTTTCTTGATGACAATGTCTGGGTTGAAGGAACAATTGACGGGGCACGTCTAACCATTGTTGCCGCTCGCATACCAGATGACGATGTCAACCAAAGAAGATCAATGACGATTAATAACGATGTTATGTATACTCACTACGACGGTACGGATGTAGTTGCTCTCATTGGTCAGAACAATGTTAATGCTGGTCTTTACAGCGAAGATGATTTGAGAATTGACGCCGCACTTGTCGCACAGAACGGCCGAGTCGGTAGATATAGCTACAGTGATAACGATTGCGCTCCATATAAAAATCGAAATAGCATCACGCTCTATGGCACTATCGTGACTGCTCTACAATACGGTTTTGCCTACGGAGATCCTGTTACCAATGGATACTCTTTTAGAAATCTTATCTATGACTCATTCCTACTATATAACCCTCCACCATTTTTCCCGGAAACTGAAGATTTCCACGAAGTTATTTCTTGGAAAGAAATAGAGTAAGATAAGAGCTATGGCAAAACCAGTTTTAATAGCGAATTGGAAAAATTACCCAAGCTCTTTCTCTGAAGCAAAGAACCTCTTGGGTCAATTATCGCGAGATCGCAAGTTTTACAAAAAACTTTCTCTTTTTATCGCCCCACCATTGCCATATCTAGAGTCAGTGGCTCTTAAGTCAAAGGGTTTTGCTCGCCTAGCCATCCAAGATACCACAAATCTTTCAGGTGGGACTTATACCGGCGTGGTAACTCCAGATATTTTAAAAAGTTTCGGAGTCGGTCTTGTTATATTGGGTCACAGTGAACAGCGCGCACTTGGTGAGACGAACGAGGCCGTTTCACAAAAAGTTATTACCGCTCTTCGTTCTGGTTTTACACCTTTAGTTTGCGTCGGAGAGTTATCTCGAGACCAAGAGGGTAGACACTTTGAATTTCTGCGAGAACAACTCAAATCCTCGCTTGCTGGTCTAAACAAGAAAACTCAAGCTGCCAAACTTGCTATCGCTTATGAGCCAGTGTGGGCTATCGGCAAAAGCGCGATTGAAGCTATCGGTCCATCTGATTTATCTGAATCAACTATTTTTATCAAAAAAGTTTTGAGCGACATGTTTGGGCGCTCAACCGCTGACCGCATCCCGATTCTCTATGGTGGCTCTGTTGAGCCAGCTAATGCCAAAACGCTCTTTAGTAAAACTGGCGTCAAGGGATACCTTGTCGGACACGCCTCACTTAGTGCTAAAAATTTTAAGGCCATAGCCATAGCACTTACTTCAAAATGAAATCCATTACCGAAATTAAGGATTTGAAGGGTAAACGCGCCCTAGTAAGAGTTGACTGGAGTGTACCTATTAACTCTGGCGAAGTTTCTAATGACTATCAAATAATAAAATCCTTTCCTACCATAGAATATTTACAAAAAGCAGGCGCCAAAGTAGTTCTTATTAGTCATGGGGAAAAAGATGATGATTCTCTAGAGCCAATATATAAGTATGTTAAAAAATTTCTTCCGCAACTAACATTTATTAAGCCAAGTGATCTGGTGCTCCTAGAAAATCTTCGCCAAAACAAGGGTGAGAAAGAAAATTCAGAACAATTTGCGAAAGAACTTGCTAGTCTTGGAGACATTTTTGTAAACGATGCCTTTCCAGTTTCTCATAGAAAGCATGCTTCAATTGTGGGTGTGCCCAAATTCTTGCCAAGTTTTGCCGGCATTCAGCTCAATCTTGAGATTGAAGCGCTTTCCAAAGCTTTTTATCCAAAGAGACCGTTTTTCTTCATTTTGGGTGGCGCTAAGTTTGATACTAAGTTGCCACTTCTGAAGAAATTTATTCATATTGCTGACAGTATTTTTGTGGGTGGAGCGTTGGCACACAATTTTTTTGTGGTGCTTGGCAGAGATATTGGAGACTCATTAGTAAGTGGCGGGGACTTTGGCCTAAGAGAGTTATTAAATACGGGTAAAATCATTCTCCCAGAAGATACCATTGTGGAGGATAAAAAAATTATGGATGCCGGACCAGTTACAATGGAAAATCTTAAGTCAAAAATAGCGAGCTCAAATCTAGTTTTATGGAATGGTCCCTTGGGCACCTACGAAAGAGGCTATAGAGTTGCCACGCTAGAGCTAGCAAGAATCATTGCTGATTCTGGAAAGGAGTCAATAATTGGTGGAGGCGACACTCTTTCTGCTGTAAATGAATTAAATCTTTTTGATAAATTCTCTTTTGTCTCTACTGGTGGTGGCGCGATGCTAGATTTTCTAGCTACAGGTACGTTGCCGGGCATTGAAGCGCTCAAGTAATAAACTTAAGAATTTTCTCTGCGTTTATCTTAAAATCTTTTGGATTACCAGAGACGTTTGAGTTTGGGAATACCCAGATATGGGCGTGTTCTACTTCGTCGCCTATTATTTTTGAAAGGATAAAGTCAGTGTCAAAAGCCTTTCTTTGGGCTTGGGCTATTTTTTTTACCACCTCAAAATACTCTCCTACGTTTGGCGCATCCCAGACCCATCGATAGTGTTCTTTAGGAATAACTTGGGCATGTCCCGGAGATTGTGGGTTAATATCCAAGAATGCTAAGAATTTTTTATCCTCATATACCTTATGTGATGGTATTTCTCCTTTAACAATCTTACAAAAAACGCAATTTTCTTTTGTCATGATCATGTTAGTAGGTGCGTGACTTTACCAGCTGACCGTATTGGTCAAAAAGTTCAATTGTCTCGTATTCTTTGGCCCACATCTCCCAACCATGGCCAAGGAAAATTCGCCAAGTTTTACCATAGAAATTTTCGTCATTTACATGGTTGGCGATACAAGCGTCGTAACTATAATGACTCTTGATAAACGTTACACAAGCGCTTGAAAGCGGTTTGCCATTTACACAATTACGACAGATTTCTCCATCTCTATCTCTTGTATCAAACTCCGGTTTCTGGCAACTCGGCATTTTTTCTATAAATTTTCTGCACTCGGTATCAAGAGAGCTAACCCCCAACTCATTTTCTGGTTGAGGGCAATTGCGTTTAAGTGCTGGAGTAAATTTGTATTCTTCTAAATTCTCCAAATAACCGCTACAGATATTTTCCTTGAAACTTACGATTTTATATGGCGTTTGGGCACCCATTCTACCCGTGGTGATAATCGCTTTTTCGCCTGGTTCAAGCACTATATTGTGAAGCACGTTATATCCACTAGGAGATATAAAGAGTGCTGCCCGCCCAATCGTTGCAATGTCGGAAGCAAAGTACTTTAACTGTCCGCCAAGATTATAGGCTCGTTTATCTTTTCCATTTTTCAAATACCAATTGGTGATAGTAACAGGTTCTTTTCCTCTGTTGTCTATACTGATGTATTCCTCAAATGACTGGTAAGCGCGGGATGCGTTACCAGTAGTAAGCGAAATATTTGGCGTATTTGAAGTGCTTGATGACTTTGAGGTAGAAATATTTTGTGTTTTTATACCAGTATCATCTTGAGAATTAACTTTGCTTTCTCCAGAGTCGAGTTTATCTCCCAACCTAGACACAAATAAGACAATAAGAACCGCCAAAACTGCGATAACTTGTAGGGCGCCATTACCTTTCTTCATAAACCTATCTTAATACGCATGCTAGAATAGTCCAATGCAGCATTTCCCCGAAATTTTTGAAACCTTGCTTAAGGAAAGAGGTATTACTAAAGAGGAAGAGGCTAATTTCTTAAGTCCAGACTACGAAAAACTTCATAACCCCCTACTTCTACCAGATATGGAGAAGGCTCGTGATAGGGTTATTCTCGCAATTAAAAATAACGAACACATTACTGTTTTTTCTGACTACGACGCCGATGGTATACCTGGGGCTGTCGTTCTCTCTGATTTTTTTAGAAGGTCAAAGTATGAAAATGTTTCTTTCTACATACCTCACAGGCACAATGAAGGCTTTGGCTTGAGTTTAGAAGCAGTAGAAGAGTTTCTAAAAAGGAATTCTAAGGTTGTTATCACCATTGATTGTGGCATTACGGATATAGAAGAAGTTAAATATGCCCAAGAGCAAGGCATAGACATAATCATCACAGACCACCACAAACCAAAAGCTACGTTACCCAACGCTTGGGCAGTGGTTAATCCAAATAGAGAGGATTCTCAATACGAATTTAAAAGTCTTTGTGGTTCTGCGGTGGTCTTTAAATTAGTTCAAGCTGTAGTTCTCAAAGAATCTTTTGGCGCAAAGCCGGGTATGGAAAAATGGTCTCTTGATATGGTTGCCATTGCCACTCTCTCTGACATGGTGCCACTGGTGGGGGAGAATAGAACTCTGGCACGTTTTGGTCTTGAAGTTTTACGTAAATCTCCAAGGTTGGGACTCGCAGCACTTTTTAAAAGGATGAACTTGAATCAACAAAATCTATCTGAAGATGATGTTGTTTTTATGATTACTCCGCGTATTAACGCCGCCTCAAGGATGGGAGTATCAGAAGATGCTTTTAAACTTTTAAGAACTCTTGACTATTTAGAAGCAGAAAGATTGGCGCTTCATTTAGAGAAAATTAATAACCAAAGAAAAGGAGTGGTAGCAAGCATTGTTAAAGATGCCAAGGCGCACTTATCTAGTCGTGAAGAAGTAAATGATGTTATCGTCGTCGGCAATCCAGATTGGCGACCAGGACTTCTCGGGCTTGTGGCCAATTCACTTGTGGAAGAATACAGTCGACCAGCATTTGTCTGGGGGAGAGACGGAAACGGCATACTGAAGGGCTCTTGTCGCTCGTGCAATGGTTATGATCTTGTGGCCCTGATGAACGTGGCCAAAGATTCTTTTATAGAGTTTGGAGGGCACTCTGGTGCCGGTGGATTTGCTGTTGATTTGGAAAATATTACTACTCTTGAAGAGAAACTTTCAAAAGCACTATCTTCGCTTGAGAGCAACGATGAAGAACAAGAAGAAGAAAAAGGTTTAGTTATAAAAACCTCTGACATTGGAGAAAATCTTTGGAATACAATTTCTCAATTTGCTCCATTTGGAATGGGAAATAAAAAACCTGTCTTTAAAATTCCAAAAGCAGAAATAAAATCAGTAAAAAAGTTCGGTAAGGAAGGAAATCACCTAGAAGTAGTGTTTAATGGCGGAGACAAGGAGATAAAAGCAATCTCTTTTTTCTCTAGTCCAGAAAACTTTGATACAGCGCTTACCCCAGGCAGAAGCGTTAACGTTTTTGCTAACTTAGAAAAATCTTATTTCAGAAATCGCCCAGAATTGCGCTTAAGAATAGTTGATATTATGAGTTGTTAGTAAAAAATCAATAATTGACACCATCATAACTTAAGCATATAACTACAAAGGACGAGAGGTATATTTGTCATCAACGTTCAACAGAAGGAAATCTGACCATGGATACCATGCTCAGCAAGGCGCTCCGCGAATTCACGACCGGACCGCTCAATCAGCTTATCGTGAACCTTAGTGGCCATGATGGCGAACTGTGGGAAAGGGAATTCAAACGATTTCTCCGCAAGGAATTCTGCTGGCACAACGGTCGAAGAACCCAAGAAATTGTCATTCCTGCGGCCACCAGCTGGTTCTTTGTCAGGGAGAAGTTTGTTTGTGACTCCAGCTATCAAGCCAAAGTCAGGATTCACGATATCAGTGAGTTTTTTACTCTCTGGTTTCTTTCTGGCGATGGTAAAATTGAAGGTCCAATTTCAGAACAGACCCTACTTTGCTATAAGTTGAGCCAACCCTTAACGGATGGTCCGATCATTGATGGGCTCGGCGGTGTAGCGAAAGTTGAAACCACCCTGTCAGAAATGTTTTATTTGATGGAAAAGCAAGGAAGAGGGGAATCTGGCATTCTTCTGAACAACGGCTATTCGAACATTTTCTACGTCAAGGACCAAGGAGGCACTCTTCGCTCGATTGGTGTGCGATGGGAAAGTCACGACGAACGCACTGACAGCGGCTGGGAAGTACACGCGTATCACGCCACCGCAACTTCTGCTTTGTGGGACCCCGGCCACCAGGTGTTCTACCGATCGAATTCCTGACGACTTCAATTCGACCCCCGGTTCGCAGATTGCGGACTGGGGGTTAATCTTTTTAAATATAACAAATTTCCGAGCTATGTGATTATAGATGATATAATTTCAGGATGATTACAATCTATACAGACGGCTCTTCTAGAGGAAACCCTGGACCAGGCGGTTGGGGAGCGATAATTCTTCGTGACAATGAAGTTCAAGAGCTTGGGGGCAGAGAGGCACATACCACTAATAACAGAATGGAGCTTACTGCAACAATAAAAGCTTTAGAATTAAGCTCAGAATCGGAAATTACAGTTTTTACTGATTCGGAATATGTGATGAAAGGCATGAA
>CAYHLZ010000003.1:0-42377 GCA_964357635.1 uncultured Candidatus Saccharibacteria bacterium
CACCAAAAGTTTTTTACTGCTTCAGACCAAGTCCTGTGCGGATAAGATACCAGTTTAAAGCAATCAAAATCATAACAAAACTGAGAAGTACTCCAACAGAGATAAATATAGAAACATCTGTTATGCCAAGAAAACCATATCTAAAACCATTTATAAGGTAAAAGAGCGGATTAGCGTAGGTTAGCGTCTGCCACCACTCAGGTAAACTACTGACTGAATAAAAGATACCACCAAGATAAATGAGTGGGGTAAGAACAAATGTTGGCACGATGTTTATACCATCAACTGTTTTAGCATAAATACCATTAACCAACCCCGCAAGTGAAAAGACTAGTGCTGTTAAAACCGCAAAGCCAAAAATTATAAAAACACTGTGTATAGATAATTCTAATCCCGTAAAGAAGACAGAGACCAACAAAACCAAGATTCCAACAATAACACCTCTCACAACTCCCCCGCCCACAAACCCAGCAATGAGAAGCCAAGGCGGAGTTGGTGAGACTAAAATCTCGTCAATTGAACGAGCAAAAAACTTGGAAGAAAAGAATGTAAAAGAGGTATTGGCATAAGCGCTGGTAACTATGGCAAGCATCACAAGTCCAGGAACAACAAACTCCATATAACTTACACCCTGTATATCACCTATTTGAGAGCCGAGAATAGTTCCAAAAACAAGGAAATAGAGTATTGAGGTGATAACCGAGGGTAGAAAGGTTTGCACCCAGATGCGGAACATCCTGATAATGTCTTTGCGCACCATGGTATAGAAAGATGTCCAAAGTTTTTCTGGTGTCATTTTTCTTTTGTTAGTTTAAGGAAAACTTCTTCCAACCTACCTCCACGGTAACCTTCTTTTTTCTCACCAGAATCTCCGTGCATAGAAATAAGTTCCTCAACACTGCCGTTCGCCACGATTTCTCCTTTATTAATGATGGCAACATTTTTACAAAGTTGCTCTGCCTCTTCCAAGTAGTGTGTCGTGAGAAGTATTGTGAGCCCCTCTTTAGTAAGAGAGCGCAGATAATCCCACATACCACGACGAAGTTCCACATCTACACCAGCGGTTGGCTCATCAAGAATAAGAAACTCTGGTTCATGCACCAAGGCTCTAGCAATCATAAGACGCCTCTTCATACCACCAGAAAGAGTCATGGCGCTTTGATTCATCTTGTCGGCAAGACCCAGGTCTTTAAGCACTTTCTCGGCTCTAGGCAGGGCCTCTCGCCTTTTTATACCGTAATAACCAGCCTGATTTACGACGATATCAATGGGCTTCTCAAATGGGTTGAAATTAACTTCTTGCCCAACAAGGCCAATCTTCGTCTTGGCAAGTTCTGTTTCTTCATCAATATCGTGACCAAAAATAGAAACTTTTCCAGAAGTTTTGTTTACCAAACCTGTAGCAATTCCTATTATCGTAGTTTTACCTGCGCCGTTTGGACCAAGTAGTCCAAAGAAATCTCCCACCGGCACATCTAGAGACACTCCCTTTAGCGCTTCTGTCCCGGTCTTGTATTTCTTTTTGAGATTTTCTATTTTAAGAGCGGGCGCGTTCATTTTTTAAGTTTTTGCATTTTAACACAATTTAAGAGAGAATTACCATTATCAAATGCGGGAAGTAATAAAAGGAGAAAACAACACGCTTGAGGGTATAGTTCGCGTTACTGGTAAGGGCGTGGGCTATTTCCCTGTCCCAGACTCTGATGTGGATCTTGAAATACAGCCAGAATTTATAAAAACCGCCCTTAATAGAGACCGAGTAAAGATTGAGATACTTCCCAAAGAGGTCCTTGGAAGAAAACAGGCAAAAGTGGTGGATATAGTTGAGAGGCACAAAACAGAGTTTGTTGGCACTCTAGAAAAAGCAAAAGATGGGTTTTTCCTGGTACCAGATGACAAACGCATGTATCGAGACGTTTTTATTGTTGAAGGAAAAACAGCTGGAGCAAAAGAGGGAGAAAAGGTTCAAGCAAAGATTATTGAATGGTCTGACCCATTGAAAAGTCCTAAGGGTGAAATTATTAGGATTATTGGAAAAGCTGGAGAGCACAATGCTGAAATGCTTGGCATTGTATATGAGAGCGGATTTGAAGTAGACTTCCCCGCTGATGTAGAGAAAGAAGCAGAGGCTTGGAAAGAAAAATATAAAAAAGAGGACAAGCTCAAAGACCGCAAAGATTTTAGAGATAGAATTACTTTTACTATAGATCCAGCTGATGCCAAAGATTTTGACGACGCTCTTTCTTTAAAGAAACTAGAAAATGGCGATTTTGAAGTGGGTATCCACATCGCTGATGTCTCTCATTTCGTAGTAGAAAAAACTGCCCTAGACCAAGAAGCCAAGAGGCGTGGCACCTCAATATATCTTGTTGACCGCACTATACCCATGCTCCCAGAGGTGCTATCAAACGACCTGTGTTCTCTTAACCCCAATGAGCCCAAATACGCCTTTTCTGCTGTCTTTGTAATGGATAAGGAGGCTAGAGTTAAAGAACGTTGGTTTGGTAAGACCCTTATTGAATCTAACAAACGCTTTGCCTACGAAGAAGCGCAAGAAATTTTAGAAAATGGTGAAGGCGTTTTGTTTGAAGAATTAAAGATACTAAATGAGCTTGCAAAAAAACTTCGCAAAGAGAAGTTTGAAAAAGGTGCCATAGACTTTGAAACAGAAGAGGTTAAATTTGTACTTGATGACTTGGGTAAACCAGTGCGGGTTTACAAAAAAGAACGCAAGGATACCAACAAACTCATTGAGGACTTTATGCTACTTGCCAACCGAGAAGTGGCAACAGCAATGAACATTGCTAATGGGAAAAATAGTCGCGCCGCTTTTGTCTATAGAATACATGACGCTCCAGATAGAGAAAAGATTCTTAATCTTGCTACTTTTGTTAAGGCCCTTGGTTTTGAGTTAAAAAATAAGGATGGAGATACTACGGGAGAAAACATTGCAGCAATGCTCCGCTCGGTTCTAGGCACACCCGCGGAGATGCTTATTAAGACTGCTGCGGTAAGAGCGATGTCAAAAGCAGTCTACTCTACCTCAAACATTGGTCACTTTGGGTTAGCTTTTGAATATTACACCCACTTCACCTCCCCCATACGCCGTTACCCAGATCTTATGGTGCACAGACTCCTACTGCGCTTTCTCTCCAACGGCAAGGTTGAGCAGGATGAGGTTATCAAGTATCAAAGACTTTGTGATGAGTCTAGTGAGCGTGAGGTAGAGGCGGCAGAAGCAGAACGAGCTTCTATAAAATACAAACAAGTTGAATACATGCAAGAACACATTGGTGAAGAATTTGACGCTACTATATCTGGAGTTTCAGAGTGGGGTGTCTACGTTGAAGAGGTCAATACCAAAGCCGAAGGTATGGTAAAACTCCGAGACATGAAAGATGATTTCTATGAACTTAATAAGAAACTTTACGCTATCATTGGTAAGAAAACTGGTAAAAAATATTCCTTAGGCGATAAAGCGCGGGTCAAACTCATAGCTTCTGACCCAGAGAGAAAAACTCTTGATTTCCAGTTTGTTTAACTACTTAGCTACCTCTACTGCTTCGTCAAAGGAGATGGAGAGAAGCTTAGAAATGCCGCTTGAACCCATGGTTACGCCGTATATAACACCAGCACGAGACATGGTTTCTCTATTGTGAGTAATCAAAATAAGTTGAGAATCCTTTGAGAGAATCTCAACTAAATCTCCGTATTTCTTAGAATTAGATTCATCAAGTGCTGCATCTGTTTCGTCAAGAATTATAAAAGGTGGAGGATTGACTTGAGAAACCGCAAAAATAAGGGCGATAGAAGTAAGTGCTCTCTCACCGCCCGAGAGCATTATAAGAGAACGAATCTTTTTCTTTGGTAGATTAACTTTAATATCAAGACCTTCTTCGCTTTTCTCTTCTTCGACATCCACCTCCCCTTCTTCTAGGTCAGGTTTTTTAGGTTGTTCCTTGGTAAGAGTAAGATTTGCTTCTCCGCCACCAAACATAACATTAAAGAGCTTGTTAAATTCTTTATTAATCTTTTCTAATCCAGTACTAAATTCAACAGCCAAGCGTGTTTCAAGCTCTTTTATAAGCTCCGCAAGAGTTTCAGCAGATTTTTCTAGGTCTAGTAACTCTTTCTCAAGAAAGATGTCTCTTTCAGAAGTATCTTTGTATTCTTTAGCAACTTCTTCCATACCAGAAACACTTGAATCTTCTAATCTAATCTTAAATTTCTCTATTTGATGTTTCTTTGCTTCCTGTGTCTTTCTGTCTTCTGGATTTACAGTTCGTGGCTTATCAGTAGACGCCTTACTCTTATAGTTGGAAACCTCTGGTCCCGCCATGTGTTTCAACTCTTCCAGCTCGCGCCCAAACTCTTCTTCTTCTAAATTTAGTTTATCCTCTCGCATTTTCAAAAGATTAAGTTTGGAGAGAAGTTCGTTCTCTTCCGACATAATACGAAAGACTTCTTTCTCGGCATTGTGACCCGAATCCTTTTCGGTCTCTATCTCCTTCTTTAAGACCTCATATTTTTCTCGCAACTCTTTCTCTTTTTGGTCTGCTTCTTTAAACTTTTTATCCACCCCATCTCTATCTTTCAAATAACCTTTCAGAGAAGTCTCTGCTTCTATTAAAACATTTGAATCTTGAGTTTCCCTCTTGCTCTTTAAAAACTCTGAGAATCTTCTCTTAATTCTCTCAAAAAGACCGTTGTCTTCTTTTTCTTTATTAATCTCGTTTGCTAGTTCCTCAACATCCTTAAGCCGAATCATCTTGTGCTCATCTGACAATACAAGCTCTTTTTGCTTGCGAATGATGCGTTCTTCGGCAGAGATTAAGCCCTCAACCTTACCAAGCTCTCGCGAGAGCGCATCTTTGCTCTCTCGGGTTTCAGCTAGCGCGCTTTCAAGCTCAAGGACGGCGTAGTCTCTCTTCTCTTTTTTGGCATTTTTCTCAAGAATTTTTTTGGCGAGGGATAATTCGTTTGCCAGTTTATCAAGTGCTGTTTTTATCGGTTTTTTTTCCGAAAGAATAGCTTCGCGGGAAAAAGTAATGTAAAAATCCTCATCTCTAAAATATTCTTTGGAAAGTGTGATGAGCTCTGTGCGCATGCCCTCCATTTTTTCAACCTTTTCAACCTGCTTTTTTAGAAATTTGAGATGTGGGGCAATCTCTTTTCTAAGAGCCTCAACTTGTGCAATATTTTCAAATGTCTTTTTTAACTTACGCTCGCTTTCAAGACGTTTGTATTGATAGAGCTTTAGCCCCAAAGCATCCTCAACCATACTTTTTCTCTCTTTTGGATTGGCATTAAGAATTCTATCTGCTTCTCCTTGAGAGATGATGTGGTGGCCAGAGGCGCCAATATGGGCTCGACTAAGGAGCTCTAAAACATCTTTTAGACGCACCACGGAACCATTTATAATATATTCGTTTAAACCATCACGATGAACGGTTCTCTCGATCGTTACTTCGGAAAAATCTATATCAAAAATCTTTTTAGTATTATCAAAAACAACCTTAACTGATGCCCTATTGGCTCGCGGTTCACTCGTAGCACCATTCCAGATTAAATCCTCACCCCGCTTGCCACGCATACTTTTTATAGATTGTTCTCCAAGTACAAAGCGAAAGGCTTCGGCCACGTTAGACTTACCAGAACCGTTTGGTCCCACGATGGCAGAAATCGGTGAGTTGAACTCAAAAGCATTCTTCTTGGCAAAAGATTTGAAGCCGGAGAGTTCTATTGATTTAAGATACATTTTCTTTATTTCCAACTCTTTGATTCAAGGGCGTCTTTCGCGGCTTCTTGTTCAGCATCTTGCTTGCTCTTACCCTCACCCTTACCAAACAATTCGCTACCCATATAAACTCCTACAGTAAAGTGTTTGTCGTGATCTGGCCCCGTCTCGCTCAAGGTTTTATAAACTGGTGTTGTGTTTAGGTGCTCTTGCGCCTTCTCTTGAAAAAGACTTTTAGAGTCTATCCAAGCACCTTTCTTTAGAATGTTACCAACTAGAGGCACTACATGAAGAATAATAAAATCCTTTGCACTCTCTAAACTTTGGTCAAGATAAATAGCGCCAATAATGGCTTCTAGGGTGTTGGCCAGAATGTATTGACGCGCTCTGCCAGTATCCTTTGACTCACCACGAGAAAGAAGTAGAAAGTCGTTAGTACCAAGCTTTTGCGCCACAAGACTACAAGTATCGGCATTAACAAGCGCAGAGCGAAGAGAGGTTAGTTCTCCCTCATTTGAGTTCTTAAAGCTTTCATATAGATAGTCTGTAATAACTAATTCCAAGACAGCATCACCCAAGAATTCTAGTCTCTCGTTGTGTTCAAGTTTCAAGCCTCTATTTTCGTTTATATAAGAACGGTGCGTAAAAGCTTGTTTTAAAAGAGCTTTGTCTTTAAACGTTACGCCAGCAGTCTTTTCAAATTTTGAGAAGTCTATTTGATTCATTTGGATTCGGCTAGTTTTGTTATCGCTTTAGTGATGATGGGCAAGATGTCGTCATAGAAGTTGAGGTCTAAAATGTCAGAGAGTTTAAACCACCTCACATCATCAAGTCCTCCTCCTTGTTCCTTATTTTCTAAAGAAAGTTCTTTAAACGGTGCTTCCGCAAGAAAATAACTAACTTGTTTTATTATTTTGCCATCTTCTGGGTGGTATGTTTGATATGAGTTCTCCCCCAATTTCTCAATAATCTTAACAGGAACCCCGAGCTCTTCTTCGGCTTCTCGACGCAGGCCCTCTTCTTCACTCTCATTACCTTCTAACTTGCCCTTGGTTAGAGTCCAGTGCCCAAAGACATCATGGACGAGGGCTAAATAAGTTTCTCCCTTGTGGTGAGCATACACAACAGCTCCCGCTAAGCGCTTAATAGGTAATTTGTCTAGAGGAATGTCACCGTATTTCTTTTTAGGTTTTGAGACATCAAACTTACCTGGTTCGCCCATCTCTTTATACACGGCACCTAAAACTCCGTTTACAAATCTGCCCGATGCTTCACCGCCAAAAGTTTTGGCAAGCTCTATGGCTTCGTTGATAGCCACCTTAGGTGGCACCTCCTTACGATCTGCAAAAAGTAGTTCGGCAAGACCAATACGAAGAATGTTTCGGTCAACAACAGAAATTTTATCAAGTGGCCAATCAGGAGCTGCTTTCTCTATTAAAACATCCAAATCCTTCTTCTTCTCAAGCACTGTACGAAGCAGATTTTCTATAAAAGATTTGTCATTCGTACCTGGGGCGAATTCTTTTGTGACACGTTCAAGTATTGGAAATATTTCACCTTCTTTCTTGTTCTCAAAATCCCACTCAAATAGAGTCTGGAGAACGACTGACCTAGATAAATGCCGATTTGACATAAAGAACAAAAGAACTATTTTTTGTTGATTTTCTTGGCCTTCTTCTCAAGTTTAGCTGCTAAGTCAATAATCTTTTTTCCACGATACATGCCGGTAGTCTTAGAAAGCCTGTGTCTCAAATGAAAATTGCCTGACTCATCCTTGGATAGAGCGGGTCTGATTAGGGCGTGGTGAGATCTCCTGTTTTTGGTATGAGACCTCGTATGTCTCATTCGTACTGTCATATAGTCATTTTAACAGATAAATTAACAAAAGGAAAGCCCCGCACCTCGTCCTTTTGGGATTTGGTGCGGGGCTCAATGGGCTCGAGTGGATGGGTTATCAGAAAATACCGAGAGTTCGACATGCTACCATATACATCTCCTGATGGCTATGGAACAGCGTGCGAGCCAAATCCTCGGCTCTAACCCAGTACGGCGCCGACAGTTCGTCGCCGTTGTCGTTCATGGGGGCCTCGCGAAGTTTGCCCCAGCAATCTTCGAAGTTCACCAGAAACCCATACTTGGTGTGCTCCGAGCTCACGTCTTTCTGCCAGATCCGTTCTGAGTTCAGGAAGATGAGTGACGATTCTTCCATGACCTCTCGGTCTCTCGTCGCGTCGACGGATTCATTCAGGTGCTCCTTGTTGGTGCCGCCGATGAACTTCGTCTGCAAATGGGTTTTCTTGCCCGTCCTCGGGTCGGTAGACTTGTAGTCAATCACGAGGAACTCCAGTTCTCCGTTCACACGGCGGTAAATCACGGTCCCTACGAAATGAGTGTGCATTACGCACCTCCTGTAAATGTACGAGATTCACCCTATGCGAACCTCTTTTTTAATTATACCATAGACAGTATTACTTTGTCAAGTGTTTTAAAAAGGTCTGACGATGGGCTTCTGTTGAGCCATATTTTTGAATAGCCTTAAGATGCATGCTGGTGCCGTAACCTTTGTGAATATTGAAATCATATTTTGGGAACTTTTTTGAAAGTTTGACCATTTTGCGGTCGCGGGTAACCTTGGCCACGATAGAGGCAAGAGAAACAATAGGAATCTTCTCATCCCCTTTTATAACAGTTAGCTGGTGTCTAAATTCATGTGGTGCCTTTATGCCTCCGTCTAGAAAAACTTGGGAGTCAGTGGAAACCCTAAGTGCCTTTAGGGTCCTTTTAATACCAAGTCTAATAGCATAGGAAATGCCGTGTCTGTCTATCACTCTCTCCGAGACAAGTGAGACGGAGAAATCAAGCATCTTTTTTTTCTTCGCCTCTAAAGCTAACTCAAACCACAGTTCCCTATCATTAGGAGAAAGTTTTTTTGAATCCTTAATACTTTTAAAAAAATTCTTATTGAAATCTAGTGGAACCGAGACCGCCCCCACTGCCACTGGTCCTGCAAGTGGTCCACGACCAGCCTCATCAATACCTATGACATAACTCATGCGTTGTTTAAGATTATACATTATAATTGACGTCACAATGAGTAAGTTTGTCCACCTCCATACACATAGCCACTACTCACTTCTTGAAGCTTTGCCGAAAATTAGTGATCTTGTAAAAAAGGCCAGTCTCTCCAATATGGATGTCCTTGCTTTGACTGACTCTGGGAATCTTTATGGTGCTATAGAGTTTTACAAAGAGTGCAAAAAACAGGATATAAAACCAATAATTGGAGTTGATTTCTATGTTGCTAGCCGAACGAGGCTTGATAAAGAAGCAAGGATAGACAACGAACGCTCTCGTTTGGTTCTTTTGGCTGAAAATGATAATGGCTACAAAAATCTTTTGAAACTAGTAACAGCTTCTTATTTAGAAGGCTTCTACTACAAACCGCGCATTGATAAAGAATTGATTGAAAAATATCATGATGGACTCATTGCGATATTACCCGCACTTACAAAAGCAGATTTAGAAGAGAAAACTAAATACTATAAAAAAATCTTTGGAGAAAACAATTTTTTTCTTGAAGTAACTAGACACAGAGAAATTAGAGGGCATGAAGATAGTATGAAAATGAGAATTGAATTTGCCCGTAAAGAGAATATTCCCCTAGTTGCCTGCCACGATGTCTATTATCTTGAGTTAGAGGACAAACCTGTCCGTGACACCATTCTTTCAATACAAGGACACCTACTTGGTGGTAGTGACAGCGGAGCCTTCGGTGAAGATGGTGAAGACCTTTCTTTTATCTCAAGTGAAGTGGCAAAAGATTATTTTAAGGACATCCCAGATGCCCTAGAAAATACCGCTAGGATTGCCGAGAGGTGCAATTTGGAACTTGAGCTCGGTACATGGGTTTTCCCGAACATTGAGACCCCAGAAGGAGTTACCCCAGATGAATTGTTGAAAAAAATTGTCTATGAGGGTTTCAAATCAAGAAATAGTAAAAAAACTAAACAAGAAATTGAACGCGTGGAATATGAGCTTAAAATAATTAAAGATAAGGGTTATGCCAAATATTTTCTTGTGGTCTACGACCTACTAGATTACGCGCACAAAAACGGTATCTTAACAAATGTCCGAGGCTCCGCCGCAGGTTCTATGGTGACTTACCTTGCCGGAATTACTGACATTCATCCACTTGAATACAACCTGCCGTTTGAGCGTTTCTTAAATCCTGACCGACCATCACCGCCAGATATTGACATGGACTTTGCTGATGACAGGCGAGATGAGGTTATTGAATATGTCCGAAAAAAATATGGGGAAGATAAGGTGGCTCAAATAGGAACCTTCGGCACTATGATGGCTCGTGGAGCGGTGCGCGACGTAACACGAGCTCTTGGCTTCTCTTACACTCTTGGAGACCAAATAGCTAAACTTATCCCGCTTGGCGCCCAAGGCTTTCCCATGACTCTTGACAGAGCCATGAAAGAAAATCCAGAGTTGAAGAAACTGTATAAAGAAGATTCTGACGCCAAAAGGATTATAGAAATGGCGCAAAAAATTGAAGGAAATGCCCGACACATCTCTGTCCATGCTGCTGGAGTGGTGATATCCCCCACACCCTTAACCGACTACACCCCACTTCAATATGACACTAAGGGTGAGAAAAAAGTTATTACTCAATACGACATGCATTCTGTTGAAGAAGCAGGTCTTCTTAAATTTGATTTTCTTGGTATTAGAAACCTGTCTATCATCGCAGAGGCACTGGCTCGTATTGAAAAAATAGAGGGCAAAAAAATTGTTATGAAAGATATCCCGATTGATGATAAAAAAACATTTGAGATGCTTGCCCGAGGAGAAACAGAAGGAACATTCCAACTAAACGGAGATGGGATGACTCGTGCTCTCATGGAGCTGAAACCAAACACGATACACGACATTAACGTCATGGTGGCCCTATATCGCCCTGGGCCCATGGATAACATCAAGGAATATATCGCAAGAAAGCACGGTTTGAGCCCTATAAGTTACCTCCACCCGAAAATGAAGGGCTTCTTAGACACAACCTACGGCGTGCTTGTTTATCAAGATGACCTCCTCATGACCGCCATTGAAGTGGCAGGTTATTCTTGGGGAGAAGTAGACAAGTTCCGTAAGGCGGTTGGTAAGAAAATTCCTGAAGAGATGAGGAAACAACATATTATCTTCGTAGAAGGATGCCAGAAACATGGCGGTATGAAAAAGGATAAGGCGGAAGAACTCTGGAAATTATTTGAGCCTTTCCAAGGATACGGGTTCAACAAAGCGCACGCAGCAAGTTATGGTTATGTCGCTTATATCACTGCGTACCTAAAAGCTCATTTCCCCGCTATTTATATGTCAGCAGTCCTTACAGCAGAATCTGGTGACGTAGATAAAATTGGGGTGATTATAAAAGAATGTAAGCGTATGGGTATAGAAGTTTTGCCTCCGTCTATAAACGAAAGTTTCTCACAATTCACTGTGGTAAATGAGAAGCCTTATAAGATACGATTTGGTTTAACCACTATTAAAAACTTTGGCCAAGGGGTTTCTAGTACTATCACTCTAGAAAGAAAACAAAATGGCGAGTATAAAGATTTGGCAGACTTCCTTGATCGTGTAAAAGATAAAAATTTAAATAAAAAATCTCTTGAATCGTTGATACAGTGCGGCGCATTAGATGAATTCGGAGAGCGCGGTATGCTCCTTGCGAACATTGATAATCTTCTTGAATACCACCGAGAGAGAGTGCGCGCGCCTAAAAATCAGGACTCCCTTTTTGCTCAAATGTCAGACACTTCTACCTTGCCGAGCTTACGTCTAATAAAGGCTCCGGAGGCCACGCAGAAAAATAAATTACTCTGGGAAAAGGAATTATTGGGACTCTATATCTCTGGGCATCCGTTAGAAACCTATAAAGATAAGCTTCTTTCCGTTAAAACTAGTGTTGATAAGCTTGGCGATTTAAAAGAAGGTAGCGAGGTGGTTATCGCTGGAATAGTGGAGAGTGTGCGCGACGTTTTAACCAAGAAAAATGAACGCATGGTCTTTATGCGCTTGGCAGACCTCACGGGCACAATAGAAGTAGCAATTTTCCCAAGAGTGCTTAATGAGTTCCGTAGTTTTGTACAACCAGAAACTTGCGTTGCCATTAAAGGCAGGGTTTCTAAGAGAAAGGACGAGACTTCATTCATTGCCGAAAAGATTAAGGCCTTGTAGGATAGAGCTTATGAGTGAGAAAGAAGACAGAGATCATAAAAAATTAGGCAAAGAACTTGGACTCTTTCATATAGATGAAACGGTCGGTAAGGGTCTACCGATGCTACTTCCCAAGGGTGCCACGATTAGGAGAGAGCTTGAACGCTTTATTGTGGATGAGGAGATAAAAAGAGGATACAACCATGTCTATACTCCTGATATTGCTAGACTAGAACTTTATAAAAAATCAGGTCACTATCCGCATTACAAAGATTCCATGTATGCGCCTATCGTTATTGATGACGATGAGTTCATGCTTCGTCCAATGACGTGTCCGCATCATTTTCAACTGTATTTATCAAAACCACATAGTTACCGAGAGTTGCCAGTACGTATTGCTGAAGTAGCTAAACTTTACCGCTATGAACAGTCTGGTGAATTAATGGGTCTTCAGAGGGTGCGCAGTTTCTGCCTTTCTGATGCTCATATTATCTGTGTTTCAGAAGAACAGGCAGTAGAGGAAATGGGAGAGGCGCTAGACCTTATTGAGTACGCCACTGGAGTGCTTGGCTTAAAACTTGGTGTGGATTATAGATACAGACTCTCACAAGGAGATAGAAAAAATAAAGAAAAGTATCCCGGCAATCAAGCAGACTGGGAAAAGTCTGAAGACCTGCTTCGCAAACTTATGAAAAAGCGTGGAAACGACTTTGAAGAAGCAGTTGGTGAAGCATCTTTCTATGGTCCAAAAATAGATATCCAGATGAAAAATGCTAATGGGAAAGAGGATACGGCCTTTACTGTTCAGTATGACTTCATAATGCCAGAGCGATTTAATCTAAATTATATTGGAGAAGATGGTAAGGAACACAGGGCCTTTGTCGTACATCGCTCATCCATTGGGGCTATTGAGCGCATTATGGCGTTTCTAATAGAAAAGTATGCAGGCGCCTTCCCTCTCTGGCTCTCACCTGTTCAAGTAAAAGTTTTGTCTATTGGAGAAAATCATGTGAAATATGCTAAAGAAGTTTTTGAAAAATTAAAGACAGAAAATATTCGAGCAGAACTTGATGACTCAAATGAGAGCTTGGGGAAGAAGGTTAGAAATGCCAAAACCGAGAAAGTTCCTTATGTGGCTGTAATTGGAGACAAAGAAATTTCGGAAAAAAAGGTTACTTTAGAAAGTAGAGATAAAGGTAAACTTGGCGAATTTGAAATTAGTAAGCTTATTTCTAAGCTTCTAGAAGAAACAAAGAGTAAGGCTTAACCCTTGGGCTTTAGAGTTGGGAAGAGGATAACTTCTTTAATGTTTTTAACATCCGTGAGAAGCATTACTAGGCGGTCAATACCGATACCAATACCACCGTTTGGTGGCATGCCGTACTCCATGGCTTCTAGATATTCTTGGTCAGACGGCGATATTTCTTCTTCGCCAACTTTTCCTTTCTTATCTTCTTCAACATAACGTTCTCTTTGGTCTATAGGGTTATTGAGTTCAGAAAAGGCATTTACTAGCTCTATTCCGCCTACTACAAGTTGGAAGCGGTCAAGAAGTTTTGGATTATCTTCTTTTCTTTTTGCAAAAGGATTTGATGATACTGGATAGTCAACGATAAATGTCGGCTGAATTAAACTTGGACGAAGCTCTTTTTTGTATTCTTCATCCTTCATCTTCAGAGGATACGATATTACTTCAAAATTTTTCTCCATATTAATCTCCTGTCCTTGGTACTCAAACTTCAATTTGCCAAAAATTCCTTTTACTACAAATTTAAAGAGTTTTTCTATAAACTCTCGCTGGTTAGCTGCGTTTACATAAGCCTCGTTAGATTCAAGCATTGTAAACTCAGGATTGTGAGATGTGTCTATGCCTTCATTTCTAAACCGCTTCCCTATTTCAAACACCTTATTCATGCCGCCAGCAAGCAGTTTCTTTAGGTAGAGTTCCTGTGCTACGGGGAGAAAAAAGTCCATGTCCAAGGCATTGTGATGTGTCTTAAATGGGAGAGCAGTGGCTCCACCAACTAAGGGTTGAAGATTGGGTAAATCTACTTCAACAAATCCGGCGTCAATATAAAACTGCCTTATAAGTTCAATAATCTTGGCACGAGTTACGAATCTAGCTTTCACTTCTGGGTTAGAAAGAAGATCTAAATAGCGTTTTCTAAATCTTTCTTCAATATCCTGAAGACCGTGCCATTTTTCTGGCAGAGGGAGAAGTGACTTTGAAAGTATTTTAATCTCCTCAACCAGAAGTGTTTTCTCGTTTTTCTTTGTCAGGAAAAAAGTGCCCTTAACTTCCACAAAATCTCCGATATCAAACGCGCTTTCAAATAGTTCAAACGATTCAGTGGAAAGTGGTTCACCTTTCTTAAGAAGTGCTTGGAAACGCCCAGTACCATCATCAAAATCAAAAAAAATTATTTTTCCCTGTGCCCGTAAAGACAAAATACGGCCGACCAAATGCTTGCTTTCGCCGTTACTAACCAAACTTTCAAAACGAATACCTGCTTCAGAACAAGTGACATCCTGACGCGCCGTTGTCGGATAAGGATTAATACCCTTCTTGATAAGAAGATTAAGTTTTCCGAGTCTTGTTTTCTTAATCTCTTCTAATGATGCCATTACTTGATGTCTATAATCTTATACGACATCATACCACTTGGAGTTTCAAAAGAGAATGACTCTCCCTTTGATTTGCCCATAGCAGAGGAGCCCAAAGGAGAACGAATAGAAATTTTCCCCGCGGTGGCATCTGCTTCTTCAGAACCAACCATGGTGTAGTGCTTGCGAGATTTATCGGCTTCTTTCTCTACTGTTATAACAGAGCCCACTGCGACCACGCTAGCGCTTTGAATAGAAATAATCTTTGCCGACCTCAAAATATCTTCCAAACGACTTATTCGGTCTTCTAATACTGCCTGATTATCACGCGCTTCCTGATATTCCTGATTTTCAGACAAATCACCCAAGGATTTGGCATACTCAAGAGCTTCAGCAACTTCTTTGCGCTTGGTGGTCTTAAGAGACTCAAGTTCTCGATTTAATTCGTCAAACTTTTCTTTGGTTAAATATTCTTGGTCGGCTCTCATTCTAGTTAATATTATGGAGAGACACTATACTCTAAAAACTTTATAAAATCAAACGCGCTCTTAGCCTACTCAAAATACTCTGGAGAATTTATAGCCATCCAGTCAAAGAGCTTTCTGACTACAGATGTGGCCCCGAGTGTGTTTGAACTTGGTCCCTTTTCCATAACAGCTGCCCAAGCATACCTTGGGTTCTCATATGGAAAAAAGCCTACAGACCAAGAGTGCACATAACGCTTGGCAGACCCCACTTCTGCTGTACCAGTCTTTCCTGCCACCTTCACATATGGAACATTGAGTCCTACAGAGGTGCCGTAGATAACAGCATCCCTCATACCTTCGTGCACAACTTGCCAGTCCTCGTCATTTAACTTTATAGTACTCAAAACTTGATCTTTACTCCCTCCTATAAGAAGCGATGGGGTTAAAAGCTTGCCCTTATTGGCAATGGCGGCATAAAATCTCGCCGCATTAATGGCCGTGATTTGAGTACCGTACTGCCCTATTGAAGTTATATAAGTATCGCCCAAGCGCCAAGTATCTCCGTCAAACTTCTCTTTCTTCCATTCCGGAGTTGGGATGACACCTTCCACCTCACCTGAAAGATCAATGCCAGTTTTTTCTGTCAGACCAAAAGTTTTAAAATATTTATCTAGTGTTGCTATCCCTAGACCTTCTTGGTCGCCGAAACCACCGCCCACAGAATAGAAATAAGTATCGGAAGAAACAGCAATAGCCCTTCTCATGTCTGTCCAGCCGTGAGCTTTCCAGTCTTTGAAGATAGATGGTTTGGTCTTATCGTATGGATTCTCAACTTTGATTGAACCGGTGCTTAAAATTTGTTTGTCTGGAGAAATTATTTTTTCATTAAGAGCGGCAAGAGCTATTATTGGCTTTACAATAGAACCAGGAGTATAGAGTCCGCCTATGACGCGATTGAGAAATGGTTTTGAACTACTATTAAGAAGCAAGTTAATCCTTGTCTGGTCAGAGCCACTGGTCAAAATATTTTGGTCATATTCTGGATAGCTTGTCATGGCAAGAATCTCACCTGTTGAAACATCCATTAAAACAGCTGCTCCGCCCACAAACCCTTTGTCTTTTGCAAGAGATTCCATGGCCGAGTAAAGAACCTCTGACAAACGTGAATCAATGGACAAAACGAGAGGTTCGCCATCAACTGGCGCCCTAACTACTGATTCAGAAGTCACCTCACCATAAACATCTGTCTCTTTTAGTTTCAACCCGTTTTTTCCTTTTAATAAATCGTCAAAACTACGCTCAACCCCATCTCTGCCACGATAATTTTCTTCATAATAGAAGCCTGTTTTATCAAAAAGAGGATACTTAATATAACCAACCGTGTGGGAAAGACCCTTTATAGGAGCATAGATCCGCTTGGCAAAATCATTCCCCTCTTCTTTAATGGCATTAGTAGCAAGCTCGCGCATGTTTCTATCAAGAATAAGGCCGCGATTTGCAAATATTAGTGTTTGCTCGAGACGGTTGTTGTCAGAGATTTGAGAATAGATTTGACCTTGATTAATACCTAAAGA
Organism: uncultured Candidatus Saccharibacteria bacterium; assembly: GCA_964357635.1. Classification (GTDB taxonomy): domain Bacteria; phylum Patescibacteriota; class Minisyncoccia; order Phycocordibacterales; family Zambryskibacteraceae; genus UBA5004. The sequence continues at coordinate 16,602 of CAYHLZ010000003.1, forward strand.
CCATAATTTTGAAACCATTGTTAGAACGATGAGCAACAAGATAATCTTTATAATAAGAAAAGTTTGCTCCACTATCGGTTTTTCCATTCTGCCTTCAAAACGATATTCTTCAAAGCCTGGTAAATTCGTTGAGTCAAGAAAAATATCTTCTGGGTTGATATCCTGATACTTTAGACCCGCACGATGGGCGGGGTTAAAAGTTTTTTTGATTTGGCGGATAAGTCTTTTAAGCATAAGTTCTGAGTCGCTCTCTAATAGGTAAAAGAATGATAAGCGAGATTAGGGCTGAGAAGCCAAAAGAAGTAAACAAAAGACTTGGACCCCATACTCCAGCACCATGGATAAAGTCAATAAGAAGTGCTAATAAAATCCCTTCCCAGAAAAACGGAAAGAAAATAATGCCTAAAAAAAGAAATGGAACATAAACCCAATACGGAAGAAACAGTATTGATATGAGGATAATTAAAGATCCGAAGAGGCGACGAATCATGGTGTTACAAAAACAAATCTTAGGCTAAAAATATTGGTCGGACTTTTTGCCAATACCTCCTTAAATGAATCAGTTGGAGAAACATTGACCTCTCCAACTACCGCCACAAGTCTTCCTGTTATATCTGCTGAAAGAATTCTATCTCCTTCCTCAATGGCCACATCCTGCGGTAAAGCAATTTTAAAATTCCCTCCGCCAGAACCAACAAGCGTGACTGGTACGTTACCCCTCTCAAGAATTGCGCTGGTCTCCTCGCCATTTGAAGAAAAAAGTTTTACCTTTGAGGATCTAGGCAAAACTTCAGAAACTAAGCCCAAAACCGGCCCTTCCGGTAAAGATACTTCAGCGCCTAGGGTTATAGAATCACGAAAGCCAACATCAATCACAATGCTGTCATATGGGCTCTGTGGTGGTCTGGTTAATACAGTTGAAATTACCGTGTCTGGCCTTTGTTTACGACCGGCAAGCTCAAGTAAAACTTCTTCTTGGGTTTTCCCTCCCGATAGAGCCAAAATTGTAAGCTCAAGAGAAGAAACTTTTTCTTTCAGAAATGTGTTTTCTTCCCAAAGTTTTTTCTGGGAATCAAAGATGGAGTTCCAGTTTTGAAATTTCTTGATTACTATATTTTCTGTCTTCCAGAGAGGTGAGACTGACGAGATAATGACGGAATCAATCAGAGAAAAAACGATAGCACCTAGCACAAAAACTATTATAAGAATAAGTATTCGATTGAAATACGAGTGCTTTAATTTATTTTTTGGGAGGTAATTCACTTTCGTTCTCTATAAGTACGGACCTAAAGTTATCTAAGTCCTCCAAGATTATACCAGCACCCCTTGCTACGGTCGTTAGCGGGTCTGCGGTAATAAATACCGGCACATTGATTTCACTTTCAATAAGTTCGGCAAGTCCTTTTACGAGCGCTCCACCACCGGAAAGATAGACTCCTCTGTGCATAATATCACTAAGAATTTCAGGTGGTGTCGATTCAAGTACTTCTTTAATCCCCTCTATCAAGCTTTCAACAGATTGAGAAATTGCCTCGCGAATATGAGTGTCTGTGATAATCATTTCCTTTGGTAAACCTGTCACCAAATCACGCCCCTTAACCGTCATCTCAAGTGGGGCATGTGTCGGCAAAACAGAACCAATAGAAATCTTGACAGCCTCTGCAGTCTTTTCTCCTAGAAGGATTTTAAATTGATTACGAACATAAGAGACAATATCGGAGTTAAATTTATCTCCAGCAATACGCAAATTCTTTGATCTAACCACACCTCCAAGTGAGATTATCGCTATATCAGAAGTACCACCGCCAATGTCTATTACCATATTGCCGACTGGTTCATGAATCGGTAAACGCATACCGATAGCGGCGGCCATGGGTTCCTCAACAATATGGACCTCTCCCGCACCGGCATTACGGGTAGCGTCACGGACAGCACGAATCTCTACGTTGGTGATACCCGAAGGTACGCCCACCACTACTCTTGGACTAAGAATTTTGTTTAAACCTCTGGTAGCCTTTCCTAAAAGATAGCTAATCATCTCTTCAGTAATCTCAAAGTCAGAAATCACGCCGTCAACTAGAGGTTTTATAGCAAGAATGTGGCTGGGGGTACGACCAAGCATGGCTCTGGCTTCTGTTCCGATAGCAACAACTTGTCCAGTCTTTTGGTTGACTGCGACAACAGACGGTTCGTTGATGACAATGCCCTTGCCACGTAGGTAAACAAGCGTGTTTGCGGTACCTAAATCAATACCAATGTCATGGGAAAAGAACTCACGAAAATTTTTTTTGCCGAAAAGTTTCATTACTTTTTAAGTTCTTTCAAAAGACTGGCAAGCGTCATCTCTTTTGACTCTAGAGTAGAGCGGTCTTTGACCTCAAATTTAGAACCAGAAGTTTTATCGCCAACCATTATTCTTTTAGGAATACCAATTAGGTCAGAATCTGCAAACTTTTCTCCAGCGCGCACATCTCTGTCGTCATAAAGAACCTCAATGCCTTTTGATATAAGAGATTTATATAATTTGTCTCCTATCTTTCTACCCTTATCTGACAAGCTTAAAAGATGAACCTGAAACGGAGCAATCTCTTTGGGCCAGACAATACCCTTATCATCAGAAAGAACCTCAACTACAGTGCCCATAAGACGCCCCAGCCCTATACCATAACTACCCATAAATACGTTGTGTTCTCTACCTTCTTTGTCTTTAAACTTAAGATATGGTTTGGAAAAATTGGTACCTAATGTAAATATATTGCCCACCTCTATGGCCTTTTTTTCAGTTATACCGTCTGGCGTCTCTACCTCTTTGTTCACTGCCTCTTTCTTTTTCTCGTCTTTTATAAAAATCTTGTCTTCTCCGGCAGAGGTCAATGTTTGGAATTCGTGAGAAAATTTTGAGAAACTTCCACCAGAAGCAAGGGTTAGATATGTCATATCACCAATACCAACACGATTGAAAATGTTTCTGTAGGTGTTTTTTACTTTTTCGTAAAACTTGTTGTGTTCGTCCTCAGTCGAGAAGAAAGAATACAAGTCTTTCATTAAGAATTCCCTAGTTCTCAAGATACCAGATTTTGCTCGCTCTTCGTTTCTAAATTTGGTTTGGAACTGATATACAGAAAACGGCAGGTCTTGGTATGAAGAAACAAATTGTTCCAACATGTTGGTAATTGGCTCTTCGTGGGTGGTTGCAAGACCTAATTCATTGCCAGATTTTAATTTGGTCTTAAACCAAGGCAACTTATCATCCGCCCATCTGTTTTGTTCTCTTTCCCAGAGCTCACGTCTCTGTAATGCAGACATAGAAATTTCTTGAGCTCCTAGAGCATTCATCTCCTCTCGGATTATGTCTTCTATCTTTTTTAGAACTCTAAGACCTAGTGGCAGATAATCATATATTCCCGCCATTTCTTTATTGATAAAACCTGCCCTTATAAGGAGTTTGGCGTTCTTTGCCTCTTCGTCTTTGGGGGCTTCCCTTCTTGTTTTAGTGAATAGGGTGCTCTGTCGCATCGCACCATTATAGAGAAATCAAAGCCAAAAACAAAGTGTACCCCGCCTTGGCGGTGGCCTCTTTAGAGAATATTTTTAACGTCTTGAACTGTGATAAATATCATTAAAAGAATAAGTAAGGCAAAACCAACTGTGTTTACAACATTGAAAAGTCGCGCTGGAACGGGTTTGCGGGTAAGAGTTTCTATTCCGACAAAAAGTAGTCGTCCGCCATCAAGTGCTGGAAATGGCAAGAGATTAATAATTGATAGATTGATAGAGATAAGAGCGGTAAAGGTTAGAAGATAAGCAAAACCAAGTTCTCGGACATCACCCACCATACCAACAATTCCTACTGGACCCGTGACACCAGAGAGATCTGCTTTACCAGTTACCGCTTGAGAAATAAAATTTATAATTGCTTTGCCGGTTTGCACTGTAAGTTCTCCAGTAGTTTTTAAACCATGCCATATAGCTTTATGGGGCGCTAACTTAACCGTACCAATTATGTCCATGGAGATGCCCACTGCAGGTCGGTCACTAATAATCCCTTCTTCTGGTAAAACATTGTTCTTGCTCACTTTTCCACCTCTTTCTATCTCAAAGATTAGTGGTGTCCCTGCTTTAGCTATAAACTCCGAAACCTCTTCTGGAGAGAGTCCCGAATAAACTCCATCTCTTGAAAGTGAAATGATACTGTCGCCTGACTTAAGGCCTGCATCTGCCGCTGGAGAGCCCGGCAAAACAGTGGTAATAACAGTATGGGCATCTTCCACGGGTAAAGAAAGGCTTGCAGGTGCAGGAAGTCCTGTCATAAATCCGAGCGAGAATAGAAGCCAAGCAAATACAAAGTTCCCTACTACTCCAGCCACCAATACAGAAGCCTGAATACCGCGATTTTTAGAAGCAAAGCTTTCTGGGTCGGCTCTAACTCCTGTCTCTTGGTCAGTGGGATTCTCGCCAAAAATCTTTACAAAGCCGCCAAAAGGAAGCCAGTTTAGAGTAAAGGGTGTACCCTTCCAGCTAAAGAGTCTTTTGGCGCGAGGAGGAAATCCAAGACCAAACTCATCCACCCTAATACTAAAATATCGGGCAACCAAAAAGTGTCCAAGTTCATGAACAATGATGAGCGCACTTAAAATTATTAAAAATATAATTATTGACACGTTGAGTTTATTCTAAGATTTCTTTCTCCTTTTTTGAAGCTGTTTCTTCAAGTTTTGAGTTTGTCTCGTCCACCAGTTTTTGCAGTTCATTCCTTAACCTGAATTTATCGTCTTTGTTTATGGTGCCTTCTTTTTCTTTTCTATCAAACTCGTTTAAGCACTTCTCGCGCTCCACCCGGGTCTTGATACGCGCTTCCTCTAGTTTTTCTTTCACAACTTTAACGAGAAGAGTGCGACGCTCGTTTGTCAGATCCGGAAAAGAAACTCTAATACCTGAAGCGTCAAGAGAAACAGAGAGTCCGAGATTTGATTCTCTAATGCTCTTGTCTATATTGGTGGCAATACTCTTGTCCCAAGGAGTGATTAAGAGAGACTTGGGTCCAGAGTTTAAGATGGACGAGACTTGTTTGATAGGCACCCTAGCACCATAAGACTCCACCATAACGCCATCAAGCACTGTCGGACTTGCCTGCCCAGTACTTAGGTTTCCGTACTCCTTTTTGAGCCACGAAAGATTTACATCAGACGCCTGTTTAAATCCGCTGAAATCAAATGCCATGAGACGATTATAACACTAAAGCCAAGTGCTCTAGGACTAAACGTGAGCCAATACCAGATTCTAGAATTTCGCGTCTCAATTTATAAACTTTTTCTACAGATTTTTCTTTGCCACTCTCGCCTCTTAGGAAAATAAGTAGGTTATCAAGAAAAGCGGACAAATTTTCTTTTTTGTCGGCAAAACATTCGGCAAAGAGAAGTCGTTCCTTGAGAGATGCCTTGAAGAACTCTTCCGCCAAAGCATCGGTTGCAAACATCTTAGAGATACGAGTCGTCTGCATGCGAGAGCGTAGGGTGGGCAGGAGAAGTCCTTCTTCCCTTAGAACAAGGAAAAAATATGTGTCGGGAGTCGGATCTTCAAAAGTTTTTAGCAGAGCATTTTGTGCTTCTGGCGTGAGCTTGGTAGGTAGAATCAGAAAAATTTTTCTTCCAGCTTGCCCCGCCTTGGCGGTGGTAACTGGCTTCCTTAGGGAAAGTAGTCTTAATTCTCTTGCTTCATCTACGCCAAAAGTTTCTGTCCTAAAAACAGTAAAATCTGGATTATTCTTCGGCTCAATACCAAGATTACTACAGAGCGAGCGTAGATATGATTCCCCTTCTTCTGGTGTACCTATGAGAAGATTAGAGTGATGAAGGTTTCTTAACATCTAGAAGTTCTACCTCAAAGATAAGAGTTGAGTCCGGCGGAATAGGTCCTGAACCTTGTGGACCATAAGCATAATCTGGAGCAATCACGAGAAGGCGCTTGCCTCCTACCTTCATGCCTAAAAGACCTTCGTCCCAACCACGGATAACTCCTCCGACACCGATAGTAAAGGTGAATGGTGTGTTTCTATCAAGAGAGCTGTCAAAGACTCTGCCATCTTGGAAAGTGCCGACATAGTGGACGGTGACATTGTCACCTTTTCCAACTTCAAGGCCTTGTCCCACGACAACATCTTCCGATACGAAACCTGTTTGTGGTGTAGAGTTCAAATTATTATTTTTTGGATTAAAGAAGTCCATTAAAGAATTTCCGAACAAGATGTATCCCAAAAACCCAAGACCCGCAAACACTGCAATCCACTGATTCCTGCTAAGATTTTTCATATTTTTTATATACTTTATGCCAGTATTGTCTATATGATATGATAGCCAGATGAAAGAATCAACTAAAAATATCCTGACACTGAGCCGAGAGCAAATGCACCTTCTCGCCCAGAAGCGAGTTACAGAAATCTCAAAAGAATTTACCGATGGATTCAAATTCTTGGAAAATTACCCCAAGTCAATCACCTTTTTTGGTGGAAACCAGTTTAGAGAAGATAGTCCCTACTATCAAAGCGCCCGTACCCTTGCCTCGCGCCTAGTCAAAGAGCTCGGGTTTTCGGTAATCTCCGGCGGGGGCCCTGGCATTATGGAAGCTGCCAACCGAGGAGCCTTTGAAGCGGGTGGAAGCTCACTTGGACTTCTGATAAAACTTCCTTTCGGACAGGTGACAAATAAATACATTACGGAAGAATTTTCTGCATACTACTTTTTTATACGAAAAGTTTGTCTCTCATTCTCGGCAGAGGCATTTATCTTCTTCCCTGGTGGCTTTGGTACTCTTGATGAATTTTTTGAAATCTTGACCCTAACACAGACCAAGAAAGTTGCCGGAGTTCCTATAATCTGTGTCGGTTCTGACTACTGGAACAAGTTGAAAGAGTTTATGAAAAAAGAGCTTATGAGCCGTGGCACTATTGGTGAAGAGGAGCTTGATCTATTCCACATCATTGACGACCATGACGAAATTATTAAAGTCATTAAGAATGTAAATATCCAGATTGGTGTACCTCTGCCAGAACAAGGTTTAGGATAAATCAAATGAGTCTCAGTCAAAAACATTGCAAACCTTGTGAAGAGGGTGCTAAACCGCTCTCACGAGGAGAGGCCAATAAACTCGGAGAAGAAATTGGTCTCTGGCATATAGAAAATAATTCAAAGCTTGAAAGAATATTTACCTTCAAAGACTTTAAAGAAGCACTTGAGTTTGTAAACAAAGTTGGAGAAATTGCCGAAAGAGAAGGGCATCACCCAAACATAACTCTTTTTGATTATAAAAAAGTAAAGCTTGAACTCTACACGCATTCTATCGGCGGACTCTCCGAAAACGACTTCATCCTCGCCTCTCATATAAATAATATTTAGTAGAAATGAAAAGACCAGCATCCGTAGATGCTGGTCCAGTGTTGACCCGTGGAGGATCAGAATGGGTACTGCGCCCTCATCGTCGGACGAGGGTGTCGATAGAGCGGCTTGCGGTCACTCTTGTGGTTGATATTGGTGACGTTGAGTCCGCGAGACTTCTTGAGATGTGCGATGATCTCGTTCATTACCGCATGGTCTTTCTCCCAGCAGTCGACGAGACTCGGGCAGATGCCCACGAACGAGATCAGGGGAAACTTCAAAGTCGGGAAGTCGCGAGTCCACATGAGTGAAAACTCGCCAACCCACGAAGGAACTTCGCTGTCCCCTTGTTGGTATTCGAACCATAGGCGTCCTTTGAGTCCGGTACACTCCGAGTCAAAAAAGACGACCATCCCCGCTACTGGCTTCTCGATTTGAACGTCTCCCTTCAACCTCTTGTAAAGGCTTTCAGGCGACTTCAGGTTCCAGACACTGCAGTGCTTGTGCCTGGTTATCGAGGTGATTCCATAGCTTCTGGGGCTTTCGAACCCATGGTCACCATGGAGTGTGAGTAATACCAGAGCGTTATTCTTCATAGTCAACCCTTTCTTTGTTTCAAAACCGCCAAAAACAGCGGGTTAGTCCTTTGCAAGTTTACCTCTATCAGAGACAAAAGTCAAGTGAGTTTATGGTTAGTTTGGAAGTACCACTTGCATTTTATAAACTCTTGTTGTATAATCTTGATTAGACAAGGTTTCAGCACCTTACATAGATTACTTCACTTCTTTTAGAGCGCCTAGGCGCGAGGAGTTCACATGTTTATCTTGATTGGTTTCCTTCTGGCGACGGTCGTCGTCGTCGGACTGATCTTTTTCCTTCGTTGGTTTGCCGGCAAGGAAAATCCTACCATCATCACTTTTGTGCCTGCGCAGACACACGCCTTGGTTACGACCAAAGGCGTCTCATCTGACGAGGTTCGAAAAAACCCGAACAAAATAGAAGAACAAGGCAACGTCGTAGATGTTGTCCATGCCATTCCGGGTAAGTGGTTCGACAAGTCAGCGAGTAACCCTTTTGACTGGTGTTACAAGAAGGAGGACGACGAACACAAGGAACCCAGAGGCCTCTTGTATCTTCTCTTTGGTATTGTTGTCGTCGGTTTCTTCCGTTATTTACGCCTCAACTTGGTGCGCACATTCCGATGGGGCAGGAAGAGCGCGGAAGAGAAATACCACATGCAGGCCAAGGACTCACTTACCCGTTTCTCGTTCTTCTCTGGACAACATGACGTCCAGCTCCAGGATGTGGAAACATCTGATCTGCTTGGTGTCAATCTTCGGCTACAACTCCTTTACGAGGAGAAGTATCCCTTTAGGGTGAGACTGAAGACAGCGGATCCGTATGCCGTGATATCGGATAGGGCGTCCAAGTCTGCCATCGGCCTCATCGGCGCGCATGGTGCGAAGGCTATCGTCCTGGACAAGAAACTCCAAGATGAGCTGGCGCTGAGGGTTAAAGAAGTGATCGGCAAGGAGGTTGAGGACGATCTTGGCGTTGAGATCACCACAGCGACGCTCGCTGATGTTGATTACAACGAGGAAACGAAAGAGCTCCTCGAAAAGAAAGCCAAGGCAGAGTTTGAAGCCGAAGCGAACCTCATTACGGCTAAGAACGAGGCGGCACAGGCAATTGAACGCGCTGATGGGCAGATGAAAGCTCAGAAGCTTCTCAACGAAGGTGCCGCTGATCGAGTCACGACGGTGATCAAGCCGATTGTCGCGATGGGTGAACTTGGTGTAGAGGTACGCAAAGCCGAGGCATACGAAAACAATCAGACCATGACGACACTCGTTATCGGCCAAGGCGCTTCGCCTGTAATTCCTATCGGGAAGTAATCGCGCACTATGCGCACACGTGCCACCGTTAGCCTAAAGGCTTTCGGTGGCATTTTTTTATTTGACAAATACAACTTAAATATGATATAATGTTAGTAGGCTTAAATTAACGGATTGAACATTCACATGAGGTGATTTATGGAAAACGAAGAACCTGATCAGACTGATCAGTTCGCCGTTGAAGATATCGAAAGAGGTCTTGAAGCAGAAAAAGCCAAAGAAGAAGTGCCAATCGAGCTGAGGCTGGTCGAGGAAGAAGTCCCTGTCCAGAACAAGACAGAAATGGATACAGTTCTGGAAACGGATACTGCGCCGGTGGTTGAGGCAAAAACCGAAGCAACCGCTGGAAAAGTTCCGAACGGAAAGCTCAATAAGGTATGGAGATGGACGAAATCCAACTTCTGGATTCTTTTCTGGGCGACGATCGGACTCTCTGCCTTTATCCTTCTAGGCTTCTTGCTCAGCGGAGTCGTTGAAAAGACGGTCGGAGTCGACGGCGCTCTCCACCAGAACTTTTGGTGGTGGACGCTCGGCATCGTGGTAGTGATCGTCGTCATCTGGCTTCTCCTGCGAAGCTCCAAGGCAAAACAATACCCTGATGGGACGGCCAAGCCTCTGAACCCAGAGATAGTTGCAGTGGCAGTTTCTTCGCCACCACAACCGGCCAGGAGAATGGGTACGAGTTGGCCCGTGAGCGCTCTTGCCATCTTTGGTGGCGTAATCCTCTTCGGTTTACTGTTGGGAGTTCTCATGGATGATGGTCCGAATCTCTCAAAGCCTGTCGCTTCGGCAATGGTAACAGAGACGACTGAGAACGGTTGGAATCTACCAACCGAAATCGTTCTCTCTATAATCGCTGATTGCGAAAGTGGAGACAAATGCCAGCCCGGCACTGGACGCCAGTTCAACAAGGACGGTAGTGTTGTCACAAACAAGAATAAAGATGGCACCATTGACATCGGTAAGTGGCAGATCAACTCTCGGCACGAAGTCGAGGCGAAGGCAAACAATATCGACCTCACAACTGAGGAAGGTAATCAAGCTTTTACTATGAGACTCTACAAACGTGAAGGGCTCAACCCATGGAAGGCGTCGCGGAGTGGTTGGGAACCCTTGCTCCTTTCTTACGGAAGTGGGGTGAGCGTGGCCAACACATATGTAGCACGAGCCGGAGAGCCGGTCGTGATTAGCATACCGCCGGATTATCGCCGAAAAATGGTGGGTGAACTTCCCACTGTTGGTCTCTACTCCGAGAAATACCTTGATGCAGACAGAAACCTCATCGAGACAATCGGGGTCGTACCTCCGGCAACGGAAGCGATAATGCATATTGCCATCACCAAGTGCCGTTCGCAGGCTGATTGTGCAAGTACAAGGTAGTACCTGCAAACGCAAAGGCGTCCCGATCGCGAGATCGCGGACGCCTTTTTTAATGCGAGAAAAAGTTTTCTTACTCTGCGTTAGACACCAGGAATTGGAACTGACGGAACTTGCTCAAGAGATTCACCTTGTTCAATACCAAAGGCATCCCCGATAAAGCCAACGAGTCCCCAAACAGAAACCATCACAAAGAGAGCAATGACACCCCAAACCATGGTTTTCTTAGCATCTGACTTTGACTCCTCATTGCCTTGAGCAAAGATGAACTTAACGAGACCCCAGAAGAATGCTAGAAGAGCGATACCCACCACTACAGGTAGAAGAGTGCCTACAAGACCGCCAATGGAAGTGGCGAAGGTTTCCAAGTTGCCAAACTCTTCTTGAGCAAAAGCAAATGAAGGAAGAAATGCTAAGAGTGTGAGAGTTGTTTTTTTCATTTGTTTACTTTAGATGTTGAGATAGTCGGGAGGGTCAATACCGAAGGTGCTAAGAACCAAACGAATCAAACTAAAGGCAGAAATCATGATAAACATGCCGAAGAGTCCCCAAAAGATTTTCTTTTTACCAGTTTCGCGCTTGTCATCGGATGTCTCGGAGAAAATGAACTGAAAAATTCCCCAGAAGAAGACTAAGGCGGCTATGGCGAAAGCAAGTACAATCAGAGGGTTAAGAATGTAACGGTTAACCCCGTTGAGAAACTCGGATATGTCCATCAGACGTTCTAGAAACTAAATTCCAGGAACTGTTGGAGTGTCGGTAAGTTGGTCCTGGTTAATACCAAGTGCGCTACCAATGAATTCTACGAGACCCCAGACAGAAACCATCACGAAGAGGGCAATAAGACCCCAGAGCATGATTTTCTTAGCTTCTGCCTTAGATTCCTCATTGCCTTGGGCAAAGATGAACTTAACAAGTCCCCAGAAGAAGACTAGAAGGGCGATAGCAACGACTATAGGTAGAGCTAGAGCTACCAATTCGCCGATATTTTCAACGAATGTGTCTATGTTGCCAAGGTCTTGAGCAAAGGCGAAAGCTGGAGCAAATGCCAAGAGGGCAAGGATAACTTTTTTCATTTATTGTAACTTTTGAGGGCCTTTAAACGAGCCCTTTGTTATTTGTAATATACCTAAACGGTACCTCTATATCCTATCCCAGTGGGATATGAGGCGCAATCAAGTTATCCCCTGCCTACTGAAAGTCTCCAGAACGGGGCGGAATGTTGCCACTACCACCATTATCGGTAGGTGTGGGAGACACCCCACCAAGAAGAGCATCTTGGAAGAACTCTATTATCCCCCAGACAGAAACCATCACGAAGAGGGCAATAAGACCCCACTTCATCAATCTCTTACCGTCATCTACCGCTTTCTCTCCGTCCCCGCCTAGGCGGAAGACAAATTTAACGAGACCCCAAAAGAAGACTAGCAGGGCCACGCCGACAAGTATTGCAATTAAGGGATTAATAAGACCCCCCGTTGCGGTGATAAGTTCTCCTAGACCCGTGAGTTGAGCAGAAGCTACTAGGGGTAATAGAGCGAGTGCGGGTATAAGAAGTTTTATATATTTTTTCATAGTTATTAATTACCTTGTGGTAAAAGAGGCCAGCCGGAGCCGAACCCGGGAATTTCGTTACTGGCAAAGGCAAGGATAGACATTAATGAGATTACTATAAAGAGCGCGATGAGACCCCAGACCATAAGTTTCTTTCCGTCTGAAATGGCCTTCTCATCTCCACCAACGCGGAAAATAAACTTAACCAAACCCCAAACAAAAACCAGAACAGAAAGACCAAAAATTACCGGCAAGGCCAGAGTTATCAAATCAACGATGACCATTACTACAGAGTTAAAATCGGTTGGTGCCATGTTTATATTGGGCAAGATGGACCGCCTAAGGCTTCGATGGTCGTACAGACAACGTTAGCGATAACCCATGCCCCAAGAAGAACGGCAGTGCCAACGGAAGTGTAAAGAAGTGATTTGTGCGCTGTTTTAAGTTTCGTCTCATTGCCCGCTGCTGTGACATAAAGAAAGCCGGAGAAAACAAAGGCAAGCACGGCGATGACCCCGCCGATGGGCAAGACGACATCGTTAATAATTGTTCTCACAAGACCAAAGAGGGATCTTTGGGCGCCAAAAGGATTATCGAGGGTAACATTGATAGATGGGTTACCGACACCAGTGGGCACACAGTTTGGAGGAGAACCGGCTTGTCCGGGTGGACACTGGGCTAAAACTGAGGGAATACCGACAGCAAAGAAAAAAGAGAGAGATAAAAGAGTTATGGGTAATTTTTTCATATTTTTATTGTGGTGGACCAAGAAGTGAGGTGCCAGTAGTTAGGCTAGTAATAGTGTAAACCAGAAGCCATGCTGCGAGTATCCACAGGTAACCTATTAAAACTTTAGTAAAAATTCCTTTTGCTTGAGTTTTCCTAGACTCACTGCCACCAGATGTCATAAGAAGAAATCCAGAGTAAATGAAAGCGAGAACCGCAACGAAGGTTGAAAGAAGGACTAGAGCAGTTATAACATTCTGAGCAAGCTCAATAAGGTGGTCAAAGGTGCATTCTTCTGTCACGCCATCGCAGACTATTAGGTCAAAGCCTTGAGCAGAAACACTCTGCGCCAGAAAACTAAAGAGAAGAATGGGAATTAATAATAAAAACTTATTCATTATTGTTTTATTAGCGCATCAACCTCTTCACTAATTTCGTTAATTGCCTCTCCTGACCTTGCGCGACCGCTTGTAACTGACTCTATGGCGTTTTTAAAGACTGTGTCGGTCTCTTCGGCATCTGGGTCAAGAAAACCTTTTGACTGAAGTGCTGCATCGTAGAAGGTGGAAAAGATGGCATCTGTAGGCTTTGAAACAAGAAGGTCTCTACGGGCTGGTGGCAAGGCAAGGTTCTTGGAGAGGAAGGCGGATGATTCTTTTGAGGTAAGAGTAGTTGCCACGGTAAAGGCAACTGCGGGGTTTCTGGAGCCTCGAGATATTGCAACACCTTTTATGTACCCAAAGGTTGTAACTCTACTTGAGACTCTTGATTGCGGAACAGGCGCCACAGAAAAGTTAAGGGTTGGGTTCTTGTTCTTAAGTATAGAAAACTCTGAAGCAAAACCAAGGTAGTAGGCAGAGTCCCCGCTCGTAAAGTGCGTTTGGGCATCAACGAGAGAGCGGTTCCAGCTATAAAACACTTTTGTCGGATTTGAAAACTGGGTGTAGAAGTCTAGAGCCGCAACCCCTGGTGAAATCGGCAGACTGTTGGGGTTAGTGGCAATTTGTGATTGGAGCTTGCCACTAACTTTAGCCGTGATTGGCGTACCCGCTTGGAGAAAGAGTAGAGAAAGAATGTCCTTGGCATGAGGGATATTGCGTGCCTCTCCTAGAGCTATAACTGAAGAAAACAAATTTCCGGCAGTATCCTTTTTTGAAAGGTTGGCAGCAGAGGCATATATCTCATCCCAATACGTAATGGGCCCTGCATGCCCGGCAGACGAGAGGAGGTCTCTGTTGTAATAGAGAACCATCGGGTCTATGGATATCGGTAGGGCAAAGATGCCACCAGCATCTAGAAAGAGTTCGGCCTCCTCAACGAAAATTGTTTTAAAGTCACGTTCAGTAAAACTTTCAAACGGGATGGCCAAAAGTTTTGGTTTATTTTTCCAGAGTCGGTCTTGAGTGAGCAAAATAAGGTCTGGACCTTGTCCCCGAGCAAGTGCTTCGGTAAATTCAGTATCAAGTGCATCGGCAGATTTTTCCACATAGCTTACAGTTAATGTATCGTCTTGAGTAAGTGTTGGGGTATTGAGAAGAAGATTAAAATAATGTGATGGCACATCTCCCCAGACAACTATATTGACATCGTTATTACCACCTCCACCACGATAAAGAGAGAAGACAGCTACTCCAATGACAACAAAGGCCCCGAAAACTGCCAAGAGAATAATCTGAAACTTAGACATATCTATAGTGTATCAAAGAGGGAAAAACTCTCAACGAATAGCTTGCCCCGCCGTGGCGTGGGCTCTTACAAACAAATTAAGGAGGCCAAACTATCTCCCTCTCTTAATTTCATGATGCGCACTCCTTGAGTCTGACGACCTAAGACCGGAATTTCTTTCAAATCTACGCGCACTACCTGACTCTTCTTGGAGATGGCAATCACTTCGTCTTGTTGGTCTGTAACTACCTGCGAGGCAATAACCTGCCCAGTTTTTGCTGTTACCTTTGAGGTAAGGATACCAGAACCACCTCTGCCTTGAACTTTGTATTCCGACAAATCGGTGCGTTTGCCGTATCCGTTGGCAGAAATTACTAAAAGGTGACTGGACTTCCACTCTGGTTTTATAACGTGAGCGCCCACCACCGTGTCTCCCTTATCAAGTTTAATCCCCCTCACTCCACCAGCACTTCTGCCCATTTCTCTGATAGCTGATTCTTTAAATCTTATGGATTGACCTTTTTTGGTAACAATGGAAACATCATCTCCTTTTGTAACAAGTTCCACAGAAGTAAGTCGGTCTTTGGGTGCAAGCTTTACAGCGATGATACCCGAAGAGCGTACGTCCTGAAAACTTTTGGCAGAAACTTTTTTTGCAACACCATTTTCTGTTACCATAAACAGAGAGCTTACGGCGAGGTCAGCTTGTTTCGGCATAGCTAAAATAGAGGTGACTTTCTCATCATCAGAAAGGGAAATAAAGTTCATGACCGACTTACCACGCGTAGCTCGTTTACCTTCTGGGATGTCAAACATTTTTATTTGATAGGCCTTGCCCTTGTCTGTAAAGAACAGGAGGCTCGCATGGGTGCTCGCCGTCAAAAAGTTTGTGACAAAGTCTTCTTCCTTGGTATCAAGGTCCACCACGCCAACACCGCCACGCTTCTGTCGCTTGTACTCATCTGGATTGGTGCGTTTTATATAACCACCCGATGTAAGTACTAACGCATTTTCTTCTTCTGGGACAAGGTCCTCAACAGATAGGACCTTAACCCCGCCTTTAATAACTTTGGTGCGACGTTCATCACCAAATTTACTCTTCAAATCTTCAAGTTCGGTTCTAATTGTTTTTAAAATTTTGGCAGGGGATGCAAGTAGCGCTTTCATTTCTTTTATAAAGCCCTGCACTTCCTTAAGCTCATCTTCAACCTTCTGTCGTTCAAGGCCAGCAAGTTTTTGAAGCTTCATTTCAAGAATGGCGTTGGCTTGAAGTTGAGATAATTTAAACTCTTTCATCAATCCCGCGCGGGCATCATCAACACTTTTAGAAGCGCGGATAAGTTTTATCACTTTGTCTATGTTTTCAAGCGCCTTAACTAGACCAAGTAAGATATGTTCACGCTCTTCTGCGCGGGCGATCTCAAATGCCGTGCGACGCTTGACCACAGACTCTCTGTGTTTGAGAAACTCAACGAGCATGCTCTTGAGCGAAAGTGTTTGTGGGACACCATCAACAAGCGCCACGAGATTCAGGTGGAAAGTATCTTCAAGTTGAGTGTGCTTGTAGAGAGAATTTAAAATCTTTTGTGGTTGCCCTCCTGCTTTCAGGTCAATAACAATGCGAATATCTTTAGTGGATTCATCTCGCAAACCTTTTATACCCTCAATTTTCTTTTCCCGCACAAGGTCAGCAACCTTAGTAATCAAATCGGCCTTATTTACTCTAAAAGGGATAGCAGTAATAACAATCTGGAATTGCCCAGCCTTATTTTCAACAATGTCTGTTACTCCACGAGCAATAATGGGTCCACGACCGGTGGCATAGGCATGCTGAATATCTTTTTCATTAAAAATAATGCCACCGGTAGGGAAATCGGGGCCCTTTATAAACTGGAGAAGATCTTCGGTGGTGGCTTCCCTCTTGTCGCTAAGAAAAATTGCCGCATCAACCACTTCAGAAAGATTGTGAGGAGGAATGTTGGTGGCCATACCGACAGCAATACCAAGGGTGCCGTTTAACAAAAGGTTTGGTGCAACAGACGGAAGAACTGTGGGTTCTGATTTAGTCCCATCATAGTTTGGTCTGAAGTTTACCGTGTCTTTATCAATATCTTTGAGCATCTCGCCGGCAATGCGAGACATTTTCGCCTCCGTGTATCTATATGCTGCGGCGCCGTCGCCATCTATTGAACCAAAGTTTCCTTGACCAATAACTAATGGATAACGCATTGAGAAGTCTTGCGCCATCTTAACCATTGCGTCATAGACAGAGGTATCACCATGCGGATGGTATTTGCCCAACACATCTCCAACGATGGTGGCAGACTTTTTGGTCTTAGCGCTCGCATTAAGACCAATTTCGTTCATGGCATATAAAATTCTTCTATGCACTGGCTTAAGACCATCTCTAACATCTGGCAGAGCGCGGTCGGTGATAACCGACATAGCGTAGTCAATAAACGACTCCTTCATCTCGCTCGTAATCGCTCGAGATACAATTCTCTGTTCGTCCTTATTGCTCATAGGTATTGAGAGCTCCGTCTCTCATCTCTTCATATTCGGATTCAAAATCAATTGTGTTTAGATTATTTTTTATATCATTAAAACTATTTTTGAAAGCTTGAAGACTTGTTCCCAAATTAATACGTACGGATTCAAAAGGACTCACCTCTTCGTTCGCATTGTTAGAAAGATTAGCATCTGCGACTTGACTACCGTCATTTCCAAAAAGTGTTAAAGACCAGATACCAAAGATAAAAAGAGTGACTGCTCCAGAAACTAGAAGCGCAAAACGGTTTTTGTGGTGGTCTGGTTTCTTATAAAGTTCGCTTAAGTACTTCCTCATATATTTATTCTTCTTTTAAAACAACTATTTCGCTTTCCTTTCCCTCAAGGTCTTTCTTTTTTACCACAAATTTATCAATTGATTCCACCTTATCCCCACCTTCCTTTATAAATTTCTCTAAAGCTTGTTTGGTGTAATACATTGGAATAATAACACTTGGCTCAAGAGAAACAGCGAGTTTGTAACCAGAAACCGGGTCAAGAGTGCCAGAGACTCCAGCTGGCACAAAGAGAATATCTACATCCTCTATCGCTTCCAGAGTTTCATCTGGTAACACAGGGTTTGAAAGTGCGCCGAGGAAACAAAGATTCATGCCTTCAAAGGATATGAGATATATTGTGTTTATTTTTTTGTCTGGTCCTTCAGAAAGAAAACCTTTTATAAAGACATCCTTAATCTCATACTCACCCGGACCTGTAATAACAAAAGATTCTTTGTCTCCACGAGAAGTCTGCTCTCGGCCGTTGAAATCAGGTAAGTTTGCCGTGATAAGAGTGATGTCGGCACCAAATCTTGGGGGTTTAAACTCGGAATCTTTTGATATTGGGTTAAGCGCCAAGGTGAGATCGCCTTGAGAAATTTTAAAGCACTCAGCACCGTGATAACTGACTATCATTTCCCTCATTTTATCATAAATCACTTGCTTTTGCACGTGTTTTTTGTTAGCATAATCCCCGTTCATTATTAGTTCCCGTCTTCGTTATCCCTTACTCTCTGGCAAACATTCTTAAGAGTGAGGACCGAAAACGGCCAACACAATTTGACTACAAACGACACCGAGGTTTTAACGTTCTTAACGAAGCTCCCCAACCCACCGTCCACGGACGACTTGGTGGAGGGGCCTGTTATAAGCATTGATAAAGGCGCAGTCTACATTGACCTGCCACCTTTTGGTACCGGTATTATCTACGGCCGAGAGTTTATAAACGCCCGAGACATTATTAAAAAGATTAATGTTGGCGACATTGTCGCTGGCAAGGTCGTTGGTATCGGAGGAAAAGAGGGTTATATAGAAATTTCGCTCAAGGAGGCTCGTCAAGCACTTATCTGGAGTGAGGCTGAAGTGGCGATACGAGAGAAAAGTGTTTTTGAGCTTCTAATCACAGACGCGAACAAGGGAGGACTTATCATCAACTGGCAAGGACTCTCTGGTTTTCTTCCAGCTTCTCAATTGAAGCCTGAACACTACCCACGCATTTCAGATGGTGATAAAGACAAGATTCTTGATGAATTGAAAAAACTGGTGGGGGAAAAGCTCCCAGTTACTATTATTGGTGCTAATCCAAAAGAAGGTAAACTCATCTTCTCTGAAAAAAGTCCCGAAACAAAAGACAAAGAAAACATCGTGGCTAGATATGCTTTGGGTGACGAGCTTTCTGGTGAAGTTACGGGTCTCGTAGACTTTGGAGTCTTCATAAAACTTGAAGAGGGACTAGAGGGCCTGGTGCACATTTCAGAAATTGATTGGGGACTGGTAGAGAATCCAAAAACTATGTTTAAGATAGGCGAGAAGGTGCGGGTAAAAGTCATTGAGATAAAAGACGACAAGATTTCCCTATCTATTAAAGCCTTGAAAGAAAACCCTTGGAGAGAGGCTGAAAAGAAATACAAGAAAGACGCCATTGTTGAAGGAGTTATCATCAAGTTCAACAAATATGGCGCTCTAGCTTCTATTGAAGAAGGTGTTGCTGGACTAGTTCATGTATCAGAATTCGGTTCGGAAGAGAAACTTCGAGAGAAATTAGAGATGGGTAAGGTTTACACCTTTAAGATAACTCTTTTTGATCCTAAGGAACAAAAGATGGCACTTGCATTCGTGGAGAAAAAGTAACTCGTGCGAATTCGTTAGTTAAACTTATTCATCGCGACATCTTTTCCTTCGGAAACTATCGTTTCTACTGCATCTAAAGCAGTTTTGAAAACTTTTTTTAAAGTTGCTTCTTCAGTAGCTCTAAATTTTCCTAAAATAAAATCAAGGACTGCTTTCTCCCCTTTTGGTTTTCTAATTTTGCCGCCTGAAGTGGCTGGGGCAATGCCGATACGGAGACGAATGAAGTTTTCTGTCTTAAGGGCACGAATAATAGATTCGACTCCCCTGTGTCCGCCAGAGCTACGACTGTAAGATATTTTAAGAGAGCCCAATGGCAAATCTAAGTCGTCATAAATGACAACCAATTTTTCTGCCTCCTTCTTACTTTTCACAAATTTAGCTACTCCGACCCCTGATTTGTTCATAAAGGTTGGAAGATATAAAAATTTTGCCTTTATTTTTCCCGAGTCCTCAATGTAATCCTCCATCATCCGACCAACATTGTGTCGAGTGTGTGCGTACTCTGTTCCGGGATTGCCCAAACCTACAACGATATACATATTGCTATTGTGTCAAATCAATTTAGATAATACAATCTTAGAAAATTATGAATTCTAACTTTTGGAAAGAGCTCGTTAAACTAGTTTTCCTCTCCCTGGTCATTGTAGTGCCGTTCCGTCTATACGTAGCCCAGCCATTTGTCGTAGAAGGCGCTTCCATGGAGCCAACTTTTGATACTGGAGACTATTTAATCGTTGATGAACTTACTTATCACTGGAAAAGCCCAGAACGTGGCTCTGTTCTTATCTTTAAATACCCTAAAGATCCTAAGAAATCATTTATTAAACGCGTTATTGGCCTTCCCAATGAGACTGTTCTAATAACTAATGGTCAGGTTGTCATAGTAAACAACGAGAACCCAGAGGGTTTTGTTCTTGATGAGTCGTATGTAAAGTTTAGCAAAAAAGAAGATTTGAGTTATGTCCTAGGTGCAGATGAATACTTTGTGCTGGGAGATAACCGAGTGGCGTCTGCTGACTCGCGTGTCTGGGGTGCGGTGCCAGAGAAAAATATTATCGGCAGACCAGTTGTCCGTTTCTATCCCCCCGCATTACTTCCTGGAGATAGTTCCAATAACCCATTGTACGAAATAAATATTATTACACGATGATAAAACAAGGAGCTCAATTTGGTAAGTTGACTGAATTTGATAGAGCTCTTGTTATCGCATCTTACTTTGGCTTCATGCCGGTAGTCGCCCCAAAGATTACAAAAAATGATATTGAATTAACAAGAAACTGCGGAGACCACCCGCATTATGATGCGACAGAAAAAATGGCGGTTATGCGTAGCTATATGGAACAAAATCTTCCTTCCACCACAGGCCCAGCTGCTCTTATCTACGAGAGACCCGCTTCAAGAAAAAAATTTGGTAGTCACGCGCTTCATTTTATTGGATCAGTTTCTGGTATAGCAGAAGCGACGCTTATCAGAGCAACTCTTTCAATCCTTTCCGAAGAAGGATATAAAAATTTGAGAGTGGATCTTAATTGTATTGGCGACAGAGAATCAATAAATACTTATGAGCGAGAACTTCTAAACTATGTGCGCAAGTCGAGTGGCGACTTGTCAGATGAATTAAAGCAAAAAATAAAGGAAGATATTTTTAACTTGTTTAAATTAAATGAACCAGAAATTGTTCGTTTGGCTGAAACAGCCCCATCTTCAATTACATTTCTTTCTGCCCAGAGTCGTACTTACTTCAAAGAAGTATTGGAATACATTGAGGCGTTAGGTATAGAGTTTCGACTTACACCAAAGCTTGTCGGTGAGAAAAATCATAGCTCCCACACTATTTTTGCTATCAAAAACATTGATAATGAGGACGAAAGTGCTCTGGCTGTTGGTTATCGTTATTCTCGCCTAGGACGCTACCTTGGACTAAGAAAGGAGGTTCCCATGGCTGGAGTAAACATTTTTGTGGCATCCCCAAGAGATGCCAAAAAACGTCTTTATAAAACTTTACCAAAACCAAAGTTTTACTTGATTCAACTCGGTAGAGAGGCAAAAATAAAAACCCTCACCCTTATAGAACTTCTACGCTCTCACCGAATACCCCTCCACCACTACCTTGGTAAAGATAAGATCGCAGCTCAACTTGCCAATGCAGAAGCCTTGCGTGTTCCCTACCTCATTATCATTGGACAAAAAGAAGCTTTGGAAAACACTGCCACGGTCAGAAACATCTCTACACGTGCTCAAGACACCATAAGCATCGCCAATCTGCCCAACTATCTAAAAAATATTGCTCTCTAGGATTTAAATAAAACTTTGGATTTGCCCAAGGCGGGCGTCTGTGTTAAAGTGCCATGCGTAATGCAGTCATCAGTTAATATAGAAGTCGTTAAAGGAGCTAACGAAAACAACCTCAGCATCTTGAGGCGCTTTACCAAGCGTGTTCAGGCAGCTGGAGTCTTGCCTCGTGTCAGAGCCAAGCGCTACACTCAACGCACTCCTTCCAAAAACACCCGCCGAGCAAAAACTGTTGTTCATCTAAAAAAGAAGGCAGTAACTACAGAATTAATTCGTCTTGGCAAACTAAGTGAGGTCAGCAAATTTACTCGTCGTCGCTAAAATGAAAAGAGTTGGAGGCCACCTACCGAGAGGCAGGTTTTCTATACCGTTTACAAAATTGAAGAATCAAGTCTTCGGTAAAAGTTTTGAACTTTCTTTAGTTTTTGTTGACAGTAGTTTCTCGCGCCGTCTTAACAGAAAATATCGTGGGAAAAATAAACCTGCGAACATATTAAGTTTTCCTTTATCAAAAAAATCTGGAGAAATTTTTATTGACTTAGTCACCGCAAAGAAAGATGCTAAAAAATTTCAAATGTCATTCAAAGATTTCGTTACACTCCTCTTTATCCACGGTTTACTCCATTTGAAAGGAATGAGACACGGGGATACAATGGAGCGGAGAGAGAAAAAATTATTACATGGCGCGTCAAATCTCGGTCGGTATAGACATAGGAACTTCTGAAGTCAAGGTGGTTATCGCCGAAGAGGTTCTTGATGCAGGAAAAATGACAGCAAGGATTATTGGCACGGGTTCTTCTGAATCTAAGGGGGTTTACCGTGGCTACGTTACCAACACCAGCGAGGCCGCGAGAAGTGTAGAGATAGCCCTCCGAAAAGCAGAGAAGTTGGCTTCACTTAAGGTTAGACGGGCTTATGTCTCTTTTGACGGTATAGGGCTTGGTAGCGTGGTGGCAAACGGTTCTGTGATTATATCTAGAGCTGATCTTGAGATTACCGAGAAGGACCTTAGCTTGGCCCTTGAGGCAGCAGAGGCTCTTATCCCGCCCGCCTTTTCAATAAACAGAAGAATTATCAATACCATTCCTATTGAATACAAAATAGATGGCAAAACAGTCTGGGGACAAGCGCTCGGTCTAAAGGCTCAAAAACTTGAGGTAAAAGCCCTTTTTATTACTTGTCTTGAGAACCATTTGGCCGACCTCATTAGCACCATAGAAGAAACAGGGATAGAGGTCGCAGACGTGGTGGCCGCACCCGTAGCAGCAAGTTTTGTGACCCTTTCAAAGAAGCAGAAACGAGCAGGATGCCTACTTGCCGACATTGGAGCAGAAACAACTTCAATAGTTGTCTTTGAAAATAGTAACCTCATATCACTTGAAGTCTTTCCTATAGGTGGAAACGATATTACTAACGATATTGCCCTTGGTTTGAAGGTTTCTCCAGAAAACGCCGAGGAATTAAAAATTGGTAATGACAGAGGATTGACTTATCCAAGAAAAAAACTTGAAGAAATAGTGTCAGCGCGGCTCAAGGATTGTTTTGAACTCATTGAAACACATTTGAAATCAATTGGCAGGAATGCTCTCTTACCTGCGGGTATCATCATTGCAGGAGGTGGTGCTGCTACAACTGGTATAAAAACTATTGCCGAAAATTCTCTCAAGCTTCCATCTCAAATTGCAGAAGTTTATTTTGGTGATGCTGCAGAGGGTAAAATAAAAAACAGAACATGGGCTGTAGCGTGCGGGCTCTCAATCGTTGGGTTCAATGCATCTGAAGAACAAAGCTCTGTGGGTATCCGAGGTAGCTCTCTTATCAGAGAGGGTGGTAAGCGCTGGGGGAAAAATTTGTCGCGCTGGTTTTCACAATTTTTACCCTAAAAAATTTGATACGTATCAAATTTTCGGACGAACTAAAAGTTTTAGCCATAAAACAAGGAAACGTTCAGTAATCTAAGTCAACTACTTTTCTTTTCTGCGCCCTCTGGTAGTATGGGCGCATCTAATTTAATTTAAGAGCATGCCACAAATAAAACCAGAGGTAGAATCCTTCGCCAGAATCAAGGTCATAGGTATCGGCGGTTCAGGGGGAAACACGGTTAACCATATGATTAATTCAAAGGTTAGGGGGGTTGATTTCGTCGCGACCAATACTGACGTCCAAGACCTTCACCATTCCCTCGCAAAAAAGAGGATTCATATAGGTAAAAACCTGACTCGTGGTCTTGGTACTGGCATGAATCCAGAACTCGGTAAGCGCGCCGTTGAAGAGACAAAAGAGGAGATTCAAGAAGCTATCAAGGGTGCTGACATGGTCTTTCTCACTTGTGGTATGGGTGGTGGTACCGGTACTGGAGCTGCTCCCATCATAGCTAGAACCGCCAAAGAGAATGGCTGTCTTACCGTGGCAGTTGTCACTAAACCATTTTCCTTTGAAGGAGTGCAGAGAATGAAAATAGCGGAGGTTGGTATAGAAGAACTCAAACAAACAGTTGATGCTCTAATCATTATTCCCAACGACCGCCTACTTCAAACAGTTGATAAAAGTATTACTGCTAAGAACGCTTTTGCAATTTGCGACAACATTCTTAAAGAAGCTGTTGAAGGTATTTCAGACATCATCACTACCCCAGGCATCATAAACATAGACTTTGCTGACATCCGTTCTGTTATGGAAAATGCTGGTGCTGCCCTTATGGGCATCGGCTCTGCTTCTGGTGATAACCGCGCTGTAGAGGCTGCCAAGGCCGCCATTAGTTCTCCTCTTCTTGAAATCTCTATCAATGGTGCCAAGGGCGTTCTCTTCTCAATAGCTGGCGGAGATGATGTCACAATGTTTGAAATCCAAGATGCAGCGAAGATTATTACAGAATCTGTTGATCCTAATGCCAAGATTATCTTCGGCACAGTTAGAAACGACAAACTCAAGAAAGGTGAACTCAAAATTACTGTTATTGCCGCAAACTTTTCCGACAATTACACAAGAAAAGGTGCTTCCCTCTTCCAAACTTTCGGCGGTGATGATGAACGAGAAAGTAAGGGCAAGATTTTCCATAGTCTATCTCCACAACACAAAGAGGCTTCAAAACCAGTTTCAATGGTAGGCAGTGAGAAGAAAATGGAAGGCAAGCAAACTCCTCCACCACCCATAGAAGATAACGACGATGACTGGTCTGCTGTGCCCGCATTTCTCAGACGTTCAAAATTAAAGTAAGATAACTAGATGTTTGATTTGGTCATTATCGGCGGTGGTCCCGCTGGCGTCTCTGCTGGTGTTTACGCAGCACGCAAACAACTTAAAACTCTTTTTATCACAGAAACCTTTGGTGGTCAGAGCACTGACTCTATGGGTATTGAAAACTGGATTGGGACAAAAAAAATTACTGGTCCAGACTTTGGGAAAGTTCTAGAAGAGCACCTGCGCGCATATGCAGGCAAGTTCCTAGAAATAAAGACTGGAGAGAGAGTCACAAACATTTCAAAACCGGACAGCAATTTTAAAATAGAAACTGACCGCAATTCCTATACGAGTAAAACTGTTCTTATTACAACAGGTAGCACCAGAAAGAAACTTGATGTAAAAGGAGCTAAGGAGTTTGAAAACAAGGGTATAACCTATTGCGCTTCTTGTGACGGGCCTCTTTTTGCCGACCAAGATGTGGCGGTCATTGGCGGAGGTAACGCCGCTTTTGAGACTGCTGCCCAGCTCCTTGCTTATGCAAAATCAGTCACTCTTATAAATAGGAGCAATGAATTTAAAGCTGATGAAATGACGGTTGAGAAAGTACTTTCTCATAAAAACATGAGTGTGATAAAGAACGCAACACTCAAAGAGATCAAAGGTGACAAGTTTGTGACTTCCTTGGTTTGTGAAGAAAATGGTAAAGAAAAAGAAGTGAAAGTATCAGGCATTTTTGTTGAGATTGGTCTAATGCCCACCACAAGTTTTGTAAGTAAGTTAATTGATTTGAATAAATACGGGCAAGTTCCGGTTGATCCGAGAAATCAAAGGACCAAACTAGACGGTCTCTGGGCTGCAGGAGACTCAACCGATGGACTCTTCCATCAAAACAACATAGCCGCCGGAGATGCTGTTAAAGCACTTGAGGATATCTATCTATACCTACACGCCAAGTAAGCTCTCTGGTGCGCGATAGAGGACTTGAACCTCTGACCCTCCCCACGTCAAGGGGATGCTCTACCAACTGAGCTAACCGCG
>CAYHLZ010000004.1:0-41060 GCA_964357635.1 uncultured Candidatus Saccharibacteria bacterium
GGGTAACGAACGCAACCCTCGTTGCCAGTTACAAGTGTCTGGCGAGACTGCCCCGATTTGTGCGCAGGAGAGGAGTCTCTAGTTTTAGTTTCTCGTGCGCAGAAATCGGGGAGGAAGGCGAGGATGACGCCAGGTCAGCATGTCCCTTGATACCTTGGGCCACACGCATAATACAATCGCATCTACAACGGGTCGCGACGGGGTAACCCCGAGCAAATCCTAAGAAAAGCGGCGTCAGTTCGGATTGGGGGCTGCAACTCGACCCCATGAAGTTGGAATTGCTAGTAATCGCGGGTCAGCTATACCGCGGTGAATACGTTCTCAAGTCTTGTACTCACCGCCCGTCAAGTCAGGGAAGTTGGGAGTGCTCGAAGTCTCACGTATGTGAGCCTACGGTAAACTCAATGACAAGGACTAAGTCGTAACAAGGCACGGGTAGCGGAAGCTGCTCGTGGAGTAATTCAATTTGAAACCGCTTTCTCGAATAGAGATAGCTTATAGAGTCGATATTTCAACATATGTTGGAGTGGACAATGATCGTCAGTACCTAAAATCGATCTGACAAACGGAAAGACGTCCCAAAGCCTTAAAAAGCCAAGGAAAAACGGAACAAAATAGAGAACGATAGACCCCGCCGCAAGGCGGGGTTTGTGCTTGACAAAGTGGCACAACATGATATAATGGTAGTGGGCTGAACACTGGAGACTCTCATGAATCCGAATGGAATCATTGCACTCGTTGCCTTGGCACTCGTCGTGGCGCTCTCGTGGAAGCAACCGCTCTCCACGCAGGGCCCGTTTCGACGGTCCAAACGCGGACTGCGAAGCGACGTTCGTGTCGCACTCGCTCTCTGCCCGCCGAGGTTTCGCTAATCGCGGACCTTCGAGAGAAGCAAGAGACTGGACGCAAGTTCAGTCTCTTTTTATTTGTTTGAAAGAGAGGTTTTTGCTATAGTTTCTCTTGAATTTGCGCGCATAGCTCAGTTGGTAGAGCATTCGACTGATACTCGAAAGGTCCTAGGTTCGACCCCTAGTGCGCGCACCACATGAAAAAAAAGAAAGTTAAGATTGGGTTCATAGGGCAGGGATACGTCGGCAAACACAATGCTGACGACTTTGAAATGCGAGGGCATCATGTAGTACGTCATGCCAAGGAAAAACCGTATCATAAAAATAAGAATGCCATAAAAGATTGTGATGTTGTTTTTATCGCAGTTCCTGCTCCAACCACTCCAAAAGGATATGACGCAAGCATTATCCACTCTGTATTGTCTCTAACGGGGGTTGGCAAGATTGTCGTTTTGAAATCTACAATCTTTCCCGGGTTAACTGAAAAAATTCAAAGCAAATTTCCAGACAGAATAGTTTTACACTCTCCCGAATTTTTAAGCGAAGCAACTGCGAGTTATGACGCATCTCACCCTTTTGTAAATATTGTGGGAATGGCGAAGGATACTAGAGAACACAGGGAGGCAGCTAAACTTGTACACTCTATTTTACCAAAAGCACCCAAGAGTTTTACGCTGAAAAGCATTGAGGCAGAGGTTATAAAGTATGCGCACAACTGTAGCGGATATACCCAAATAATATTTTTTAACTTAATACATGACCTAGCACAGAAAATGGGGGCAAATTGGAAAAATATTGAAGAAGCGATAAAAGCTGACCCACTAATACCAACTAGGTATGCCTCTCCGGTTCACAAAAGTGGCAGGGGGGCTGGCGGACACTGTTTTATCAAAGACTTTGCTGCTTTCAGAGAAGTGTATGAAAAAATGCTTGGCGATCCTGTCGGGACAGCCATACTTAAACACATGGAAAAGAAAAATATTGACCTACTTATTTCTAGTGGTAAAGATGTAGAGATTCTTTCGGGCGTGTATAATATCACTAAGAAAAGTAAAAATGCCCAAAAATAGAATCATTATCACCTTAGGATTCCTGATAGCACTTCTGCCTTTTTTCGGCTTTCCACACATTTGGGAATCATTTTTCCAAGTGGCTAGCGGACTCGGAATTGTGTTACTCCTCATATGGGCAAGTATTGATAAGCGTCTTACCTTTAAAGCCAAGGCACAAAAACGCCAAGCACATAAGCTGAAGCAAGAAGAATTAGGGGCAGGAGAAGTCCCAACTAACAACGCGCCAATTGTGGAGGGAGAAAACATATAGCATGCCAAAGCTAAAGGGAAGCATAATCTTAATCTTTTTGGCAGGATTTGTTCTTTTGTTTTTTATTTTTGGTTTGCCATATTTGTTAAAGGCAAGCTACAATGCTTCTTCAAACTCCCTGGTGAGCGTAACCACTTCTTTACCCAGTCTTCCTCCGGTAGTTCACCTAAAGACACCCGAACCCCTTAAGGCACTTTACATGACTGCTTGTGTTGCCGGCACACCCTCGTGGCGCACTAGTCTTAAAAAACTTATTGAGACCACAGAGCTCAATGCGGTAGTTATAGATATTAAGGATTACACAGGGGTTGTTTCATTTGAAAACGATTTTCCAAAGACTGATGTTGAGCGTGGATGTGTAGTTTCCGATATGAAGGAGTTTGTTAAGGAGCTTCACGATGCGAACATTTATGTCATAGGACGTATATCTGTTTTTCAGGATCCATCTTATACAAAACTTTTCCCAGAATTAGCAGTTAGGAAAATAAGTGATGGTAGTGTCTGGAAAGATTATAAAGGGCTTTCTTTTATAGATGTTGGAGCCAAACCGTACTGGGATTATATTGTGGAACTCTCTAAAGTTTCTTTTGAAATGGGTTTTGATGAAATAAATTATGACTATGTGCGCTATCCATCGGATGGCAATATGCAAGATACCCACTACAGCTGGACTGTTGGCACGACGACAAAGCCAGAAATGCTCAAAAGCTTTTTTAAGTATCTTCACGATGAAATGCGAAAGACAGATGCCAAGCTCTCGGTTGATCTCTTTGGCATGACCACAACGGTTACGGTAGATATGAACATCGGACAAATCTTGGAAAATACCCTGCCTTACTTTGACTACGTTTCTCCCATGGTATACCCGTCTCATTATCCCAAATCTTGGAGTGGTTTCTCTAATCCAGCAGATAATCCTTATGAGGTTATAAAGATTTCAATGTCTGGGGCACTTGAAAGGGAAGGGGCGTGGCGCATATCGGAAGGCCTTGCCACTACCACAGCGTCTAAAATGCGCCCTTGGCTACAAGACTTTAACCTTGGTGCTACCTATGGACCAGACAAGATTCGCTCACAGATTCAAGCAACCTATGACATCGGGCTTTCAAGCTGGATGCTTTGGAATGCGGGCAATAAATACACCACTGCCGCACTTCTCTCCGAGTAAGCTAACTACTTGCGAGCACTGATAAGTTTAAGAAATTGGTCGTTTCTTTCGTATTCATTCTTAAACATTCCGAAGGAAGCAAAACCAGGACTAAACAAAATAACATCGTTTTTTTCAGAGACCTTAAACGCTTCTTTCAACGCATCTTTCAAACTAGCTACTTCTTTAAAGTTTGAGTTCAATTTGTTTTTTAAATGTTCGGTACCCGTGCCTTTTAAAAGTATTGTTTTGTGACAAAACTTTTTGATTGTCTGTACTAGCCGAGAGAGGTCAAGTTCTTTATCAGAGCCACCACATATTAGTATTATGTTTTTGTGTTTTCCATAAACTGCCTCTATCCCAGCTATCGTCGCCTCTGGGGTGGTGGCGTTGTTATCGTTTATTATTTCTACACCACTCTTCTTTCCTAGATACTCTAGTCTTCCTTCTAGACCGGGAAAAGTTTCAAGTGCCCGACAGATTTCTTCATTTTTTAGCCCAAGAATTCTTGCTGTCTCGTAAGCATAAGAAGCGTTTTGAATATTGTGGTTGCCCAATATGTTCATAGAAACACTTGCTACTTTTGAAGTGCTTGGCAAAAGGACTTTTCCCTTAGGTTTAGTGGTCAATGTTTTCAGAAGATTTTTATTGGTTATTAGGAAATCTTTACTGGTTTGAAACTTGTAAATATTTTCCTTGTCAGAAAGATATTTTTTAGGATTTCCTTTGTAATAATTCATATGGTCGCTCATCAGGTTGGTAAACACAGAAATATGCGGAGAAATTTTCTCATCTCCAAAACCTTGAAGTTGCCATGAATCAAGCTCTAGAACCACGAAATCTTTAGGGTTAACTTTCTTGATAAGTGGTAAGGTTGCCTTCTCTCGCATATTGCCTCCAAGATAAACATCGCCACCAAGAGCTTTTTTATTCGCTTTTAAAATATGGTAAATAACGGCAGTTGTCATAGATTTGCCACGAGTACCTGTGATACCTATGACAGTGACTTTTGGTTTTATATTCTCTACTAACTTGGCAAAAAGGGAGGCATCCATGGCAATGGGAACACCCTTAGTGTGTGCGTGCTTGATATAAAGCGAGTCTAAGGGTACTCCGGCAGCTTTTATTATCAAATCTACCTTTTCAAAATCTTTAAAGTCGTGCCTTCCAAGAACAAAGCGAATCTTATATTTTTTAAGAGCCTTAATTGAGCTCCAAAGAGCCTCTCTATTTTTAAGGTCTGTTACCGTTACACTTGCCCCGCATTCTGCTAAAAATTTTGTGACCTGAAGACCACGGCCAAGCACCCCCAGTCCCATTACAGTGATTTTTTTACCTCTAAAAAATGATTCGTATTTTTTTCTCTCCATCAGTCTTTATCAAAGAGTTTTTCCAATATTTTTTTCTCTGAAAATGGAATCCTACCATCTTTTAAAAACTGATAATCTTCATGACCCTTACCAGCGAGAAGAATGATGTCTCCAGGTTTTGCGTGCTCATATGCGATTTTAATGGCCTTGACCCTGTCAATTTCGCACTCATATCGACCGGTCTGGGGTGGCAAGTTTTGAGTTATATCCTTCATAATCTTTTCCGGGTCTTCATTTTTTGGATTATCCGACGAGAAAACAACATAATCAGAAAGCTCACACGCAATTTCTCCCATTATAGGTCTCTTGGTCACATCACCCTCACCGTTACAACCAACCACTGTTATGATTCTTGCTGTCGGTACAATTTCTCGCAATGTTTTTAAAACATTTTCTAGAGCATCAGGAGTGTGGGCGAAATCAATGATTCCACTAACACCTTTTTCTGATTTAATAAATTCCATTCTACCAGCTGGTGATTCAAGCGAGGCGAGAAGAGAAATGGCTTTGTCCTCCGGCGCGCCTAAGAGTTTCGCCACCGTATAGACACCAAGGACATTGTGAGCGTTGAAGGTTCCTATTAGTTTTGACTTTATCACTTTACCGTCAAACGACATGCTTAATCCGTCAGCGGACTGCTTCAAATTTTTATCCTTAAGCGAGAATAAATATTTTCTTGCACGAGTCTCGCTCAAAATATACTCACTCCACAGATCATCTTCATTTGCGACAGCAAATGCTTTTTCTGAAAGATTATCAAAAAGCTCTTTCTTGGCTTTCGCATAATTTTCCATAGTCTTATGATAGTTGAGATGGTCGTGTGTCAGGTTAGTGAAGAGTGCCCCAGCAAACTCAAGCCCACCCACACGTTTTTGGTCAAGAGCGTGGGAAGTGCACTCCATAAAAGCATATTGGCAACCCGCCTTTACAGCTTCGTTTAGAAATGAAGTCAGAACTATCTGGTCTGGAGTGGTAGTAGTGGCCGGGTAGGTTTTCTTGCCGATTCGGTTCTCTATAGTGGAGAGTAGAGCGCTTGGGTGTCCGAGTGCCTCAAAAAGGTTGAAGAGCATGGTGGCGGTAGTCGTTTTGCCATTTGTGCCTGTTACGCCGATGAGTTTCAGTTTCTTAGATGGATGGCCATAAAAATTTTGTGCTAAGAGAGCTAGGGCAATGTGACTTTCCTTCACTTGAACATAAACAATCCCAGAAATTTTTTCTATGGATTCCTTATCGTAAATAATTGCTATTGCGCCACTCTTAACAGCGCTTTCTATAAAATTGTGCCCGTCACTTACATTGCCTCTAACTGCCACGAAGACGGAATTCTTTTTTACAAACCGAGAATCAAAGTGAATTGACGCTATTTTTGTAGACGTATCATTAGTCTGTTTTAAGACTTCAAGACCAGATATAAGTTCAGATAGATTCTTCATGTGCTATATTATCCACTATTATAGAGATGTTTAAAGCAAAGCACGTCCATTTTATAGGTGTTGGTGGCATCGGTGTTTCAGCTGTAGCTAAGATGGTTTTGGGTAGGAAAGTTGCCGTTTCTGGCTCTGATCTCAATGATTCAGCACTTATAGATGAGTTGAGAAAAGGTGGCGCCGTTATTTACCTTGGCCACGACGCCAAAAATGTTCCTGCCGACTGCGAATTAGTAGTCTACACCAATGCCCTTAGAGAAGACAATCCAGAGCTACTTGAAGCCGAGAAAAGGGGACTCAAAAAACTCTCTTATCCAGAAGCTTTGGGAGAAATTTCTCGTGGGCAATTTGTCATAGCCATATCAGGAAATGCTGGTAAAACAACCACTACAGCGATGATTGGGCAGATTTTAATTAATGCAGATCTTCACCCGACAATAATAGTTGGTAGTCTTGCAAATTTTGTGGATCAGAACGGCAAGACAGAAAAAACCAACTTTGTCCTTGGTAATGGAAAGTATTTTGTCGTTGAAGCTGATGAGTATAAAAGAGCTTTCTTAAATTTAGAACCAAATATTTTAGTAATTAATAATATTGAGGCAGACCACCTAGATTACTACAAGAATCTAGACGACATCCAAAATGCTTTTGCCGAACTTGTAACCAAAATTCCAAAAAATGGTTTTGTAATTTGTCGAGCTAAAGATAAAAACGTCATGCCACTTTTAGCTCGAGCTCGCGCAAAAATTCTTGACTATACGGACACATCCCTCTCAAACTATTCCATCTCTTTGCCTGGCGAGCACAATAGAGATAACGCCAAGGCAGCCATAGCTGTTGCCGATATTTTAGGTATTGAAAAAGAAGTGACAAAGAAATCTCTTTCCAATTTTATTGGTCCATGGAGACGCTTTGAATACAAAGGAAAAACTAAGAGCGGGGCTATTCTTTATGACGACTACGCACACAATCCGAGAAAGATTAGGGCGGTTATCGCTGGTGCCAAAGAAAAGTTCCCAGAAAAAAGAATTGTAATAATTTTTCAACCACACCTTTTTAGTCGCACAAAACATTTGTTGGGAGAACTCTCAGAAAGTTTTCTTGGTGCTGATAGAGTTATAGTCACACCCATCTATGCGGCTCGCGAGAGCGTGGACCCAAGCATCACACACAGTTCTCTTAGAGATGCGATTATTGTTTCCCAAACAGTTAAGCAAGTTGAAACGGCAGATTCTTTTAACTCTGTAAAAGACATGCTTGAGACAGAGGGTGAGGGGACAGTTTGCCTAACTATTGGTGCTGGAGATATCCACAGTCTAAGCAACTTAATACTTGACAAAAGCTAGTTAAAGGTGTACACTTGTATTTAGAATACAGTCAACAGGGAGAGATTCATGGACTCTGGGATTCGCGAAGAAATCCAGTCTCCAGAAATCGTTTCCTGGAGACTTGTCAAAGAACACCTGCTTGGTGTCAAGGCAGAAATAAGAAAGAGTGGTGGAAAAATTGACCACCGCTACGCCTTTGATGATTTGGCATGTTGGAAGCGACACCCTGAGTATTTTCCGGAAGAATTCAGGGGAAGGGTGACATACCTCTGGAATACACTCGAGAGCCAGGGTAGTTTCCACGAAGTTGAATTCGTATTGCTTGATCGTCGTGGGCGAGTTGAGTCACATCGGCAGATTTTCTTCATATAGGCCCAGCGTGCGTGCGCGCTGGGCTTTCCTTTTATTTAAAACAAGTTAGACCTATTTTGTTGTATAATATTAAAATAATGGATCATTCTAGCAAAGTAACATATTTTGCAGAGACAGACTCGCGACACAATCGCAATAAATTTGGCATCAAAGCCGAGGACCGTTCCAAACATGTCTATGTCATAGGTAAGACCGGCATGGGCAAGTCCACCCTGCTTGAGAACATGGCCATTCAGGACATTCAGAATGGTAATGGCATCGCTTTTATTGATCCCCACGGAGGCACAGCAGAAAAACTTTTGGAATACATCCCAAAAGAGCGCGCTAAAGATGTTTTATATTTTGCACCCTTTGACATGGAGCACCCTGTATCTTTCAACGTTATGGAAGACGTGGGGGCAAGCAAACGCCACCTAGTGGTCAACGGCCTCATGTCCGTTTTTGAAAAAATTTGGGAAGATGCTTGGTCAGCTCGTATGGCCTACATTCTCCAGAACACACTTCTCGCTCTTCTTGAGTATCCTGGAGCCACGCTCTTGGCCGTCAACAGAATGTATACAGACAAGGAATTTAGAAACAAAGTGGTTGCAAACGTTACCGATGTCTCGGTAAAAAGTTTTTGGATTGACGAGTATGCCAAATATACCGATAAATATGCTCAAGAAGCCACTCCTGCAATCCAGAACAAAATCGGCCAATTTGCCGGCAACCCTTTGATTAGAAACATCATTGGTCAACCGAAATCAAGTTTTAATCTCAGAGAGATTATGGATGAGAAGAAAATAATGATTGTAAACTTATCCAAAGGTAGAGTGGGTGAGGGCAATGCGCGCCTGCTTGGCTCCATGCTTATCACCAAGCTTTATCTCGCTGCCATGTCTCGTTCTGATGAGAAATCTTCAAACCTCGCCAAGCTACCGCAGTTTTACCTCTTTGTAGACGAGTTTCAATCTTTTGCTGATAGGTCATTTACCGATATTTTGTCGGAGTCTCGTAAATATAAACTCAACCTAACTATCGCTCACCAGTATATAGAGCAGATGGATGAAGAAGTGCGTGATGCCGTCTTCGGTAACGTTGGCACCATGATAGTTTTTCGAGTTGGGGCTTACGATGCCGATGTTTTGGAAAAAGAATTTGCACCAGTCTTTACCGCAGAAGATCTTGTAAACTTAGGACTGCGTCAAATTTATCTTAAACTAATGATAGACTCGGTAACCTCACAACCATTTTCTGCCACCACACTTGCTCCTATCAAACTTCCAGAGGCCTCATATGTTGATGAAATTATTGAACACTCAAGAAAAGCATTTTCCAGACCAAGAGCCGATGTTGAAAAAAGCATTACGGACTGGCACGAAGAGGGTCGACTACAAGCACCAGCAAAAACGCACCCGCCTAAAGTAACAAGTAATCCTCATGTAATTAAACCCCAACCGCGCCCTTATATACCTCCGCCGTCGCCAAACCCTCCTCCGCGCCAAACGCCACCTCAACCTCCTCCACCACCACAAAATATCTCTCTGGATAGTTTGAAAAAAAAGACTGATAATCAGCGTAAACCTGGGGCGGAGCACGTTTCTGCTCTTAGAGACGCACTGAAAACAGCGATGAAAAATCAACCAGAACCACAGAAGAGCAATGAGGTCTCTCAAAAAAAAGAACCAAGCCCAGAAGAGCTCAAGAAAATTCTCGATGTCTAAAGGCAGGATTCTCATCACCACAGGCATATATCCACCCAAAATTGGGGGACCAGCCCAATATGCTAAAAATTTGCGGGAAGTTTGGGGTAAGAAAGGATATTTGGTTAAGGTTAAAACTTTTCATCTTGAAAATTATCTACCTACTGGCATAAGACACCTTTTCTTTTTCTTTAAAATTATTCCTGCTGTTTCAACAAGCGACTTTATCCTGGCACTGGATACTTTCTCTGTTGGTTTCCCAACTGTTTTGGCAGGAAAAATATTTGGGAAGATTGTTGTTATCCGGACAGGAGGAGACTTTCTTTGGGAAGGTTATATAGAAAGAACTGGTAAAAAAGTTCTTTTCAGGAATTTTTACATCCAAGAAAAAGATAATCTAAATCTCAAGGAGAAACTAATTTTCAAACTTACCCGCCTTACTCTAAACAATGCATCAAAAGTTGTTTTCTCAACAACATGGCAGAGAGATATTTTTGTCTCCGCTTATGCTTTGGACACAAAGAAGACAGGTATCATAGAAAACTATTATGGGACAAAAGAAGGAGATTTTGAGTTTAATTCAAAAACATTTATAGCATCAACTAGAAATTTGAAATGGAAAAATCTAGACATACTCAAAAATGTTTTTTATAAAAAGGATTCTATAATACCGAAAGATATTAATCTCCTTACGACCACTTCAGAATTTGAGAGTTTTATGGAAAAGGTTAAAAATTCTTACGCAGTCATTCTTGTCTCTTTAGGTGACATTAGTCCAAACTTAATACTTGATGCCATTCGTTTAAACAAACCCTTTATCTGTACCAAAGAAGTTGGGATTTTTGACAGGATAAAAGATATCGGCATTTTTGTTAACCCCCTTGATGAGAAAGAGATTGAGGGCGCTGTTCTTAAACTATTGGATGCTCTAGAGTATAAAAAATGGCAAGATAAGGTGAGAAGTTTTAATTTTGTCCATACTTGGGACGAAATGGCTGATGAGTATATACGGCTTAAAACTTCAACAAAATGAAGGTTTTAATGATATCAAGCGACAGAAATATTTTAACTCCAGATAGCGCTGTTTCAGAGCGCATGAAGGAATACGGAAAACTAGTAGAGAAGCTATACATTGTACTTTTATCGGACAGGAGTCACGGATTAAAAGAAAAACAAATTAGTGAAAATGTTTGGGTATATCCGACAAACTCTTCAGGCGCTCTTTCAAGACCTATGGATGCCAGTCGGATAGGTAAAAAAATTGTATTTGAAAAGAAATTTATTAGAGGCAAATCATTAGTTACTACACAGGATCCATTTGAATGCGGTTGGGCGGGACTCCAAGTGAAGAAGAAGTGGAGAATTGCACTTGAGGTTCAGCTCCATACTGACCCATTCTCAAGGTACTTTAGCGGATTCCAAAACAGAGTGCGAAAATTATTTGTTGGCGGAATATTACGTAACGCTGATAGCATTAGAGTGGTAAGCGCCGATCTTAAATCCAGAATCTCTAAATTTAGCACAGCTTCCATCAGGGTTTTGCCGATTTACATAGATCAGAAGAAAATTGAAGATGCCCAAATCACCTTTGATCTTCGGGCTCGCTACCCTTGGCACTTTGTTCTACTTTCAGTCTCTCGTCTTGCGCCAGAAAAAAATCTAGAACTTGCTATTAGGATACTTTCAACTGTAAGAAAAAAGTTTCCTGGGACAGGTCTTGTGATAGTCGGTTCTGGTCCCGAGGAAGGCAAACTAAGAAAGCTTGTAAAAAAACTAGAGCTTGGTGGTGCTGTTGAATTTGCCGGCTGGCAAGAAAACTTGGCTTCATATTACAAAACTGCCAATGTTTTTCTTCAAACATCTCTTTTTGAGGGATATGGTTTATCTCTTATAGAAGCGGCTCTCTCTGGTCTACCTGTCATTACCACACCAGTAGGCATTGCTCTACAGCTTGAGCACGGCAGAGATGCTTATATTTATCCAGCGAGTGGAGTAGAAATGTTTGCAAATGGAATAATAGATTTGATAGAAAATAATCATAAACGCGATAACCTGCGCATTAACATGAGGCATACTTTGTCAACCAAGCTTATTTCTAAAGACGATTATATGGCTCAAATAAAGGATATTTGGGAGAAAACAGCACAAAGTGTACAAATAAAAGAATAATGAGAATTTTAGTAATTACTCAAAAAATAGATAAAAATGATCCGGTACTCGGCTTTTTTCATCGATGGGTAGAGGAGTTTGCTAAACATTTTGAGTCTGTAGTAGTTATTTGTTTAGGAGTAGGGACTCATAGTTTGCCAAAAAATGTTAAGGTACTCTCTCTTGGAAAAGATGAGGGAGGGTCAAGGCTTAAATATATTTTCAGATTTTATAAATATATTTGGCAGGAAAGGAAAAATTACGATAGCGTGTTTGTGCATATGAATCAGGAGTACATTATCCTCGGCTGGAAGTTTTGGAAGTTGTGGGGTAGAAAGATTTATCTTTGGCGCAATCATGCTAAGGGCAATTTCTTTACGAGACTGGCGATACTTTTTTCGGAAAAAGTGTTTTACACCTCTCCAAGCTCTTTCACTGCCCGTTTTAAGAAAAGTGTTATCATGCCTGTCGGGATAGATACCAATTTTTTCAAACCGGATTTATCCGTTGTTAAAAAACCCAATTCAATCCTTTTTCTCGGAAGGATTGCCCCAGTTAAAAGAGCACTAGAATTTGTTGAATGGTTTAATAAACTTGAAGAAAAATTTATCGCGACCGTAGCCGGGGAAGCCTTACCCAAAGATAAGGGATATGAAAAACTTGTTAAAAGTCGAGCGTCGGAGAAAATCAAGTTTATCGGTTCGGTGAGCCAGTATGAGGCAAAGAAACTCTACCAATCACACGAAACTTATGTGAACATGACACCTGCGGGCAGCTTCGACAAAACAATTCTA
The DNA here is from genome assembly GCA_964357635.1 of uncultured Candidatus Saccharibacteria bacterium. Taxonomy (GTDB): domain Bacteria; phylum Patescibacteriota; class Minisyncoccia; order Phycocordibacterales; family Zambryskibacteraceae; genus UBA5004. Next base: position 12,440 of record CAYHLZ010000004.1, read on the forward strand.
GAGGCGGCCGCCTCTGGAACGTCCGTAATCGTCGATAATACTGACCTTAAAATCTTGGAAGGGAAGTCTGGGAAAGAGCTGAGAGATTTCGTGGTTAATAATCATAGTCTTGAACTTCTAGTGAACCGGTTAAGATCCGAATTATCATAAAAGACGTAATCTGTTATGATTGCACAATAATAAATATGAAACTTTTGGGAAAAAATTTTAAAGTCAGCTACGCTTACCCCCTGGGTTATCCAGTCAAGGTAGTGAGCAGAAACTTCGGCATAAGAGCGTTACTAGGATGGTTATTTCAGAAATATGCTGCCACTGCCCCTACGGAGGAACTACTAATATCAGAACGGATTATTGAACTTCCCCTTCTACATCAGTGGTTTAGCCAGTCTTTTAAAGGGCCAGGAGTTGAGGTCCTTGAAATAGGCCATGTGGCAAGTAGTGTGTCACTCGAGCTTGCTAGTCTCGGGCACTTCGTTACCGGAATTGATTTGAGACCTTATCCATTCACACATCCTAACCTAAAGAGTCTGGTGGGAGACTTCTTAGAATATAATTTCCCCAAGTCCTTTGATTGCATTTACTCACTCTCCACCATCGAGCATTTTGGTTTTACCGAAAGGTATGACAACAAAGAGAATGTAGATAATCGAATGGATGAAGAGGCTTTTGCCAAGATAGCAAAGTTATTGAAGTCGTCTGGGAGAGCTATTATTAGCGTACCCTTTGAGCACACGCTTGTTCCTAGCACATGGTTTCGTATTTATACCCGTGATGAGTTAAATAAAAAACTTTCAAAATATTTTAATATTATTGAACAGAGATTCTATAGAAGGGATAACAACCAGTGGAGCCAAGCAATAGAGCACTCTAGAGATCCTGTTTCTGCTAGAGACGGAGTAGCCATATTTCTCTTGTCCAAAAAGAATTGATGAAGAAAAACAAACTCACTTATATAGCCAATCTTCGCCTGCCTACCGAGAGAGCGCACAGCATTCAAATTATGAAAATGTGTGAAGCTTTCGTTTCAGAAGGAATCGAGGTAGAGCTTGTCGTGCCAGATAAAAAGAACAATCTTGGTGAGTCGGAAGTATTTAAGTATTACGGAATTAAAAATCTTTTTAAAATTAAAAGAATTTCCAGCACTGATTTACTAGGAAAAACTAGATTTTTTGGAAAATTATTTTATTGGATAGATTTAGTAACCTTCCTGATCGGATTGCATTTGGCTGTAAAAATTGAAGGAGAAAGCATTATTTATAGTCGCGACCCCATACTGTTTCTTCCATTTTTAAGAATGGAGAAGTGCTCAATGTGGGCAGAAATTCATGATATACCAAAGCACCAGCTCCTCTTTTTTAGATTGTTGAGACGTGTCGCTGGTGTGGTTGTTATCACCAAGCACCTAAAGAGGATTCTAGTAGAAATGGGTCTTGGGGAAAGTAAAATTATGGTGGCACCAGATGCGGTAGACACAGAAGGTTTCAACATTAGCGTGTCTCAGAAAAAAATTAGACAGAAATTGGGTATTCCTCTCGATAGAAAAGTTGTAATGTACACAGGACTTTTTGATGAGTGGAAGGGGTATAGAACTCTCCTTGAAGCATCACTTCTTCTGTCTCCCGAAATTAAGATAGTTATGATGGGGGGCACACCAGAACAGGTAAATCACTTGAGGGGGGAGTATCCAAAGGTTATTTTTTGGGGCTTCAGACCATATAATGAACTGGCAGAGAACCAAAGAGCCGCCGACATTCTTGTTGTTCCAAATTCGGATAAAGTAATGATCTCTAAATATTTTACATCTCCTCTCAAACTTTTTGCCTACATGACAAGTGGTGTGCCGATTATTGCTTCAGATTTACCATCCTTGCGAGAAATAGTTGATGAATCAACAGTATTTTTTTTCACCTCTGACGACCCCAAGAGCCTCGCTAATACTATAAATTACATATTGAGTAATCCCAATGATGCAAATAAAAAGGCTGAGCAGGCATTGATTAGGGTTAGAGAGTATTCTTGGCAAAATAGAGCGAGAAAAATATTAGAATTCATTCATGTTTAAAAAAATTACTCGTAGAAATCTTGAAGAGTTTCTTAAAAGATATGCAACAAAAAGTAGAGTGCTTGATGTCGGTTCCGGCGGGTCATCGTATCAAAAATTTTTCCCTAATCGCGTTACTGTTGATATTGATCCCAATAGAGAGCCAGACGTAATAGGGGATGCGCATGCTCTGCCATTTAAAGATGGAGAATTTGAGACCGTACTCTGTACAGAAGTTCTCGAGCACGTGAAAAATCCTTTTGATGTTGAGAAGGAGTTCTGGCGAGTACTCAAGCCTGGTGGCATACTCGTACTCTCAACAAGATTTATTTTTCCGATACACGATGCTCCAAATGACTTCTGGCGCTTCACTCGTTATGGATTGAAAATGATATTCAAGCAATGGGAAATTATTGAGCTTACCGACGAAGCGGCCACCTTTTCGACCCTAGCTGTGCTTTTACAGAGAATCTCTTTTCAAACTCGTCTGAGAGCTAATGCGGCAATAAAACTTTTTCTGTTCGTAAGCGCCTGGGTCTTGGATCATACAAACGGTCTTGTGATTGAAGAATACGGGGATATAAAGAAAACACGAAAAGAGTATAATATTTTATCATCAGGATACTATTTGGCTTGCAGGAAAAAACTATAATGAGTACACACACGAGAGCAAAAAACCTAATACTAATTGTCACCGTTTTTTTGAAAGCGCTCGTTACTGGTGGGGCGCATCGGACTCCGAGTCTCCCGCCCAAGAGTATTGTTGCTATGGTACTGACTAGTAATGTCGGGGACATGATTTTTGCCACATCAGTTTTTCGGGCCATTAAGGAGAAGTATCCGGATTGCTATCTTACTGTCGTAGGGAGTAAGAAAAATACCATAACTCTGTCGGGCAATAAAGATATTAATAAGTATATTGTCATTCCAGCAAGTATCCGAGAACTTATTAATCTTCTTAAGGTGGTAAGGGCAGATTATGGATTTAGTCTGACGACTAGCTCATTTGATATTGCCAGTATGTTTCTCTCCGGTATTAAATCAATAGCTTGTTTTGATGTTAAAAACGCCCCAGGAGCACACACCCGATCATATCGTCTTTTAAAAAAGCTTTGCGTACAAGTACCTTACTACATCGGTCAATACTGCTCACAAGAATATTTGAGAATTCTTGAACCGATAGGAATATTTTCCAATAACACTGCTAAGTACTTGTTTTATGACAAAGAGATAGCGAAGAAATTGAGAGATAGACTTTTAGAAAAAGGGGTTGATCTAGAAAGACAAAAGACTGCAGTAATATCTCCTGGTGCTGGAACCAAAACAAAACTATGGCCAGCAGAACGGTTTACCGAAGTAGCAGATTTTCTAGCAGAGCACGGTTTTAAAATTGCCGTCATTGGCGGGCCGGGTGATAAAGAAGAAGTAGAGCTTTTCAAGTCGAAACTAAAGACCAAAGATCTATTAGATGCAGCGAGCTTCTCCTTGGAAGAGTTAATTTATTTCATATCAACATGTAAATTACTCGTGGCAAACGACAGTGGACCAGTTTATATGGCCGAGGCGTTTAAAGTTCCAACTCTGGTGGTGGTTGGTCCAACAGATGAATTTGAACACCCCCCACACGGACCCTTAAACATGGTTGTAACCCCAGATAGAGACAAGGAAGCACCAGAAATGCGCGGTCACATCGTTGGTTACAGCGAGGAGAAGGCCCGTGAGCAAATAGAACAAGTAACAGTAGAAGAAGTGTTGGCGGCACTTAAAACCCTGCTTCAGAAGATTGTCTAACAAAGGGTTGTTTGTCCATATTTACCATAATTTTCTTTTTAAAATAATATCAATACAGTCGCGCACATACGGAGCAAGAGAGTCACGCATCATAGGATATTCTGCTTCAGTCACAATCATGGGTGATTCGTGAAGAGAATCAAGTTTTATTTTTCCATCACTTTTTGCCCAGTAGAAGAGATTGAGGGTGTCTGAACCACGACCGTGCCCGTATATATCGCCATGAAACATTGTTCGCGCTGCTCCCAGATACTCCATATCAGAAAGGGTGAGATTGCATTCATCTTGAACTTTTTTACGTAGAGAATCTTCTGTGTTTAAGCCACGTAAAATTCTGCCTCCGACTGGCCACATCTCGCCCTTGGCTGGTTCGACCAGACGTTTTACCAATAAAATACCACTCTTTTTCCCAATAGTAGTTTTTATAAAAACATCATGGCAGACAATCACGGTATATTCCTGAATTTTCCTGTATAAATCGTCAGGTATGCGCCCTGTATATAGAATTTCATTTCCCTTTTCAGATTCACTGTATTCGGGAAAATTTATCATATATCAATTATACATTTTTTGACCTGGTTTTAAATGAATGATAAGATTTCAAAGACACAATGAAAACAGCACTTATTACGGGTATTACTGGACAAGACGGAGCATATCTAGCAAAGTTTTTGGTAAGCAAGGGTTATCGCGTCTATGGCGGGTATCGCAGAACGAGCACTAGAAATTTCTGGCGTCTTCATTATCTTGATGTCAAGAAGGATGTGAAACTTATCCCTCTTGACCTTCTCGATCAGACCTCAATTCTTTCCGCAATTAAGGAAAGCAACCCCGATGAGATTTATAATCTCGCCGCACAGAGTTTTGTGGGGGCCTCTTTCGACGAGGCGATAGGTACCGGTGAGATCTGCGGATTGGGAGTAACCAGGATACTTGATTCTATAAGAATACTAAATCCACGCATAAAATTTTACCAAGCATCAACTTCGGAGATGTTTGGCAACGCTCCGCAACCACAAAGCGAAAAAACTCCTTTTGAACCAGCCAGTCCCTACGCCGCCGCCAAACTCTATGCCCACTGGGTAACAAAGAATTACAGAGAAGGTTATCACCTATTTGCCTGTTCCGGAATTCTATTCAACCACGAGTCGCCGATACGTGGCATAGATTTTGTTACCAAAAAGATTACCGATGGGGTGGCCAGGATTAATTTGGGTTATACGAATTATCTTGAATTGGGGAATCTTGAGGCCAAAAGAGATTGGGGCTTCGCTGGAGACTACGTGGAAGCCATGTGGCTGATGCTTCAAGCACCCAAGGCCGATGACTATGTCATTGCCACAGGGGAATCACACTCGGTAAGGGAGTTCTGTGAAGAGGCTTTTTCTGTCGCAGGCATGGACTACAACAAATACGTTAGGACTAACAAGCAATTTATGCGTCCAGTAGATGTCAATTACTTGCTTGGCGATCCATCCAAAGCAAAAAAAGTTCTCAATTGGAAGCCCAAGACAACTTTTAAAGAACTGGTTGCCATGATGGTAGAAGCTGATACGGCCAAATATAAGGATCCGATTAGATATGCTGAGCAGTTTCTCAAGCATATATAATAGCCCAGCCGACATGTCCACGGCCAAGAAACGAGCCCTTGTTACCGGTATAACTGGTCAAGACGGATACTATCTATCTAAATTATTGAACGAGAAAGGTTACGAAGTATTCGGATTTACTGGTGACTTGGGAGACGAAAATGCAATTACCCGAGCGGTAGAAGAATCAAAGCCAGACGAAGTGTATAACCTAGGAGGTATCTCTGATTTGGGCTCTGCGATAAAAGATCCAGAGCGCACAATGAAGATAAACTATGAAGCGGTTATAAAACTTCTAAATCAGTCAAAGAAAACAAATCCAAAAGTGCGGTTCTGCCAAGCTTCTTCCGCAGAAATCTTCAGTCGAGAGAACCCCGCTCCACAAGATGAGAGCGCAGTATATGGGCCCACCAATCCATATGGCGTGGCAAAGTTAAAAGCCCAGCAAGAGATAAAAAGACAAAGGGAAGAGGCGGGTGTCTTTGGGTGTTCTGCGATACTTTATAATCACGAATCGCCCAAGCGTAGTGAGAAATTTGTTACGAGAAAAATTACTATGACTCTGGCAAAAATTAAATTGGGGCTAGCCCAAACACTTGAACTAGGTAATTTAAGTGCCAAGCGTGACTGGGGTTTCGCCGGGGACTATGTGGAAGCTATGTGGCAAATGCTTCAGGCGCCCACAGCCGATGATTACATTGTTGCCACGGGTGCGGCTCATACAGTGAGAGATTTTGTTAATACGGCAGCTAAATGTTTGGATATGGAATTGATATGGGAAGGCGAGGGGGAGAGTGAGATTGCCAAAAATAAATCTGGCAGAGTAATTGTAAGGGTTAACCCAGAATTTTATCGTCCGCTTGAACAAAACGATATTATAGGCAATAATGCAAAGGCAAAAAAGATACTAGGATGGAAGCCCCGCACATCATTTGAAGATCTTGTGCGACTGATGATCGAGAAAGACCTTGAATACGTTAAAACTTTACAACAATGACAACACAAGAAAACTTAATACTAACTCCAACAGCGCCAGGAGAGCTCATAGACAAAATAACAGTTCTTAAAATTAAGGAAGAAAGAATAAAAGATGAAGCACGACTGCTTAATGTTAGAAAAGAGTTGTTAATGCTTGAGGAGACGAGAGAAAAAAGTTTTCCCAAAAATAGTCAGGTAATAGGTAAGTTGGCAAAACTTGAGGCTAGTCTTAAGAAATCAAACGAGGAGATATGGGATATGGGCGACAAAATCCGTGAACTAGGAGACAAGCAGAACTTTGGAAAAGAATTTACTGATGTTGCTTATGGAATACATCTTGCCAACGACAAACGAGCCGCTATCAAGAAAGAGATAAACTTGATGCTCGGATCAGGTATTGTTGAGGAAAAATCATATAAGCATTGGAAATAGTTATTTTCCAATAACCTCAAATTTGGGACAGGGAACGATTAATTTACCACCTCTTTTCAGAAAAGCAGTTTCGCGCTTTTTGAATTCATTGATAAAGTGCCATGGCAGGACCAAAAGATAATCAGGTTTTGCTTTGCGCATCTCTTCCTCGGAGTAGATAGGAATGTTCGTGCCAGCTGTTTTCAATCCAAACTTTGCTGGAGAGCGCTCGGCTATACCGTCAATAAGAGTGTTATCTAGACCATACCACTGTAGAAGGGTGTTACCTTTGGTGGAAGCACCGTAGCCCCATATCTTTTTCCCTTTATTTTTTTCTTTTTTGATGAACGAAATAGTTTTCTTCTTGAGTTTATGTATCTCCTTCCAGAATTTTTGATAAACCTTTTTATTGTTTAAACCAAGCACCTTTTCATATGCGAGTATTGAATCTACACGCATTTTGGCGACATCTCGATACGGCGCGGAGGCGAAGGTATTCGGGTCTGCATCGCCATGTCTTATATAAATCCTGAAACTACCTCCGTTTATATCGTTCAATTCGCAGTCGACTATTTGCATGTCATGTCTATCAAGCAGGTATTTAAGAGCACTAAGACTATAATACTCAAGGTGTTCATGGCAAATATTATCAAATGCCAACTGCTTGAGCATGAGTGGAAGATAGCTCATCTGAATAATCCAGAGACCATCTTTATCCAGAGTATTTTTTACATCTTTTACAAAAATATTTGGGTTTTCCAAATCATAAAACATGGCAATGCTAGTTATAACCTTAGCTTTCTTGTGGCCATACTTGGTTTTTCGATAATTTTTGAAAGTGAAGTAATCATTAACAATAACATCGGCAAACTTACTTGATTCTTTTTTGAAGTCATTGGGGTCAAAGCCGATTCTAACAATATTTTTTTCCACAAATCGAAACAGCGTTCCGTCGTTACACCCAATGTCGAGAAATATTTCTCTCGGTTTCAAACGCATCAATTCTTGAGCTCTCTTAGCGATACTCATGAGCTCATTTGTCATGGTGGCATTGGTGCCGGACTTATACCAATACTTTCTATACATAATGTCTCCCGGCACCGTGTGAGAGAGTTGGACAAGGCCGGATTTTCTTGCTAGGCGCAGTTCGAGCTCTACCGGCACATATTTAGGAGACTCGCTTCGTTCTATAAAATCCGATAAATAGAGCTTACCAAGAGAAAAAAGTGGAATGGTTCTCTCTCCTGATATGCGGCAAGTTTCTCTTTTCTTTATTTCCTTGAATTTAGCTTTAGCGCGTGGTTTTCGGAGTATTTTTAACATGGGATGATTTTATATTTTTTTAAACAAATTGCAAGAAATCAGACTGGAATGTTTTCTAAAAAGTCTTTCCTAATATAGCCGGCATCAATTTCTTTTCGTATCAAATTTTCCGTTATTATGCCACCTTTTAATGCCTCCTTTGCTATGTTAAAGAATAAATTCTCAATTTTTTGATTAGGATGTTTTTGGTAGCTACTAGGGTATTTGCCCAAGAGTTTGTGAATAGGCTCGCGGGGGATAAGGCCAAAGATTTTTGGCATGGGATTTCTGGTAAAGTCTATAGGCAGTCCCGTCTTCCATGGTTGAGTAAGTCTGTTCGTCATGTGTATGGCCAGGGTGTCATCTGTCAGGATGTCCAAATTGTTCCAGATGCGCGGAAGCTCAGTAATCGAGTCTTCTGGCTCGTGCTTCAGGCTCATAATGTCCGCCACGTAGTCAAGTTTTTTGTTCCCTAGCCCTTTGAGGATATCATCTATGCGCCAATGAGTGAGTTTGGCACAATCCATGAGCATAAAGCTGGTATCCCAGTGGCTTTTTTTACGGCAGACGGCGATAGATTTACCTGACATATTGATATCAAATATTTTAGAAATATCTTTAACAGCAAAGATATCTGGATCAATGATGACAGCCATGCCTTTGTAGTTCATTAGTTCTGGAGCCATGAATCGTGAGAGGGTGAATGATTGCAAGTCTCTTGGGTCATAAATTCTTGATTTACCAGCAAAAAGGTATTCTTTTCCGGCAAAATTCTTAAAAGCCTCAATCTTGTCGACATTTATATATTCGACTATTATTTTGCTGTTTTTTGGCAAATATTTTTCAATTGCGTATTTAGCAAGTACCGCCCCCAACAGCTGCTTATTGTTGGTATGTATAAAAATTTTTTTCATAAGTTAATATTGTATTTTCTAGCCAAGATTGCGAGAGACAAATAGAGATGTATATGTTTACCGGGCCACGTATCACCTGACTCAATACAGTGTCGTACTTTTTCCCAATCTATGTATTCATTTGATTTCCTGTCAGAAATTATTTCCAAGAAAAGTTTTTTAAAAGAGCCGTCATACCAGTCTGTAATTGGTGAACGCCAGCCCGTCTTATCTTTGCGCCCAGTAATGTATTCCGGTAACCTGCCCTCATAAAGATTTCTTAAAAACAGCTTGTTTGAATTTTTATCAGTATAATCCTCTTTAGTAAGTTTTTTATCGCAGTATAGTCGGAAGGGGTGATAAGAAAGAGGAGACCGCAATTCCGCAGACTGACTCATATAAATTTTATCGGTTTGGATGAAATTCTCTGCTGGCATCCAGATAAATCGCTCTCTGAGCATAGCCTGGTATACCGCTTCGTGGTTTACCCCATACATATCTACCAATCCTTGCGTTATTTGCCCCAAGAGTTCTGGTATCGCATATTTAGATATCTCCGGCATCGCAGTCTTAAACCTAAATTCTCGAAAGAAGAGCCACCTCTCATTCATATCTCTAAAATCATAATCAGTGTTGTTGCGGTAATTTTTAATCAGATTAAAAAGCCACGGGGTCAGCCATTTAATTTGTTTTTCGATTTTCCTGATTTGCTCGTAGTGAGGATATCCTCCGAAGATTTCATCACCACCATTGCCGGATATTACAACTCGATTCTTGTCACCACGAGCACCCTCTACAGAGGCAGTTTGGAGATATGCTGGCAAACTAATGTTAAAGTTGGGCTCCTCAATTGTCTCGTAGGCTTTTATAAAATTTTCAATATAAGTTTTCTTCGTAACCAGTATTTCTTGGTGGCGCGTGCCATAATCCTTCGCCAGTCTCTGTGCTAAATCGGCATCCAAATTATATTTTTTATCTCCACCATCAAACCGAGTAGTGTATGTGCTAACTTCATAACCCGCTTGTCTCGCCTCGTGGAGCAGGAGTGAGGAATCTAATCCTCCAGAGAGATTGATAGCAACTTTTTGCTTGCTTTGCAGGTGTTCTAGTGTGAGTTGTTTGAATGCTCCTTCCCATGATTCTGGGAAATATTGATTGGCTTCGCTTTTGAAATATGCTACAGAAACGAGTTTGGAGGCACTATCCCAACTTAAATATTGTGAAGGTTCAATTTTCCTAATGTGTTTAAAGAGGGTATACGGGCCGGCAACATATCCTAGAGCAGTTGCCAAGGCCACACCTTCTTTGCTGACTGTTTTGTCAATATCGTGAATCAGGATTGACTTAATTTCTGAAGAAAAGATGAAAGTGTCTCCTTTTTGGTAATAGTATAGATTTTTTTGTCCAGAAGGATCTCGATAAAGTCTCAATTTTTTTTCTCTGCTGTTATATAGAGCAATGGTGAACATGCCGTGGATTTTATAAATAAAATTCCATCCATACTTCTCTATGGTTTTATATAACACATAAGTATCAAGATCAGATTTAGTCTGGTCAAGTCCGGTTAATTCCTCTTTAAGCTGGCGAGTGTTATAAATTTGCCCATTAAGTAAAAGCACCCATTCTGGATTTGGCATGTAGGGTTGATGCGAGCGCTCTTCAGAGTCACGAATAGACAAAAGGCAATGACCAAGACTAAGTGAGTCGTCGAAGTAGGTACCAGAAAAATCAGGGCCACGATGTTTGGTGGCCTCATTCATCATTACTAATCTGTCAGGGTTATTTTGGGAGAAGCCATTTATACCACACATAATAAGATGATTATATCTCGTTATGTCTGTTTGATATAGTTACTTTACTGTAGTATTCTTGGCTACAATATGGGTCTAAATTCCTTAAAAGTTATTGAAAATCGGATTTTCTCTACTCTGGGAAAAGAGGTAGAGGCGGTTTCGGGTCTTTCCAAATCTATATTTGAAATCGTGAGCGCTGTCTCGCTTCTGTCTAGAAGAAAAGGAAAAATCATTATAACTGGTGTAGGGAAATCAGCTTTCATTGGTATGAAGATGGCCGCCACGTTTACCAGCTTGGGTCACCACGCATTCTTTCTTCATCCCGTTGATGCCCTTCACGGTGATAGTGGTGTGGTCTTTGACGGTGATATCGTTATTGCTGTCTCATTTTCCGGAGAGTCTAACGAGGTGCTGAAAGTAATTAGACACATTAAAAAGACTTTTTTAGTTAAAGTAATTGCTATTACCAGAAGCAAGAAATCTTCACTCCGGAAATTAGCTGACAAAAGTATCACCATAAGAATAAAGGATGAAGGTTCACCAAGTGGACTTGCCCCGATGGCGAGTACGACCGCTTCATTGGTTGTTGGGGATCTTTTAGCCGTAGGACTTGTGGACCCTAAAAAATATAAAGACACTCATTTTGCTAAGTTTCATCCAGGTGGCAGTCTCGGATTAAGGCTTAAGACGGTTGAAGAGACAATGATCAAAGGAAGTAAGATGCCAATGGTTCGCGGAGAGACGCTGTTTAAGAAAGCCATTCTTGAGATAAGTAAAAAAAGAAAAGGAGTTGTGGGGGTGTTAGACCGGTTGGGTAAACTCGTGGGGGTTCTTACTGATGGCGATGTGCGTCGTTTTTTCACTCTACACGATTCCTCGTCCGGTGTCTCCGTGAAAGATGTTATGACCACTAATCCGAAGATTATTTCAGCCACAGATTCTTTAGAGCGCGCCCTAGAGATAATGGAAAGATTTAAAATCACGACCCTTTTCGTAACGACCAAAGGAAAAAAGGTCATAGGACTTATCCATCTCCACGATATAATCGAGGCCACTTCTTAACAAAATGAAACCAGAAATTTTTCCTAAAAAAGACTTCAAATACTCCTTGGATTTCTTAAAGAGGCTCAACGCTCTTCATTATCAAGGTAAGCCACTATCTCACCAAAAAATCTTTAATAAATATAATGTCTGGATCTTCTTTCAAAGCAGAATATTCTTCAGTGATTTAAAAGAATTTGCTCAAAATGGGCAGTATGAGCAGAGACAAAGCCCTTCTCTTAAAATAAAAATTCAGAATTTTACCCTGTCAACTTTCGGCCTGTTGGTGTCAACAGTGGCTGTGGTTTCCGCAATAATTTTTAAAAAGAAAATATTTGTCTATAGTGTAGACCGGACTAATTCCGATATTTATTCCAACGACGCGAGGATGGATCCCGTATACAAATATCTCAAATCATCTCAAGAGCCGTTCCTAGAATTTCTGCATACCACCTTTGAGTTTGGGTTTATTAAAAGATTTTTCAAAAGGAGGCGCTGGGTCATCTATATCAAATCAATTGATACCGTGTATTACATGAGCCATCTTTTTTGGTTAAGCAGGCGCCAAAGTTTGGATACGACCGATGTGGACTTCTCTTCTTTTAAACCAGAAGAAAGAGAGTTCGCCGAACAACTTCTACATAAATACCTTTCCTCCATTGACCTTGTTATTTTTAGAGTTAAGGTTCTTCGGAGAATTCTATCTTGGATGAGAACAGAAAATCTTTTCACTATTGACAACACCAGAGATTACTGGGAACTCATTCTAGCTTGTCGGATGAACAATGTTAATGTAAACGCATTCCAACATGGGCATTTTACTAAATATCATGTGGGATGGCTCAACGACGGGTCCTTTGAGGGTGAAATAGCGCGACCGAACAAACTCTTCGTGTGGAGTGATTTCTGGAAAAAAGAACTTATACGTCTAAAAACATATTTTCCAGAAAAATCTATTGAAATCGGCGGGTTCAAAAATATAATATCAACGATACCAAAGAAGCTTGATCGGGCATATGTGGGCGTCCTTATTCCATATGAGGTTGATAGCAATAAATCTGAAGTGAAGAGATATATAGATAAATTGCTTCTATGTGGCAACATTAAGGTTTTTTTCAAATTAAGAACAGATCTTGACTCTAATAGACAAATGACGGAGTACGGTCTTAATAAGAATTATAATCAGAATCTTCAGTTCATAGACGACGTGACAAAATATATATCTGATGTGGACGTTGTTGCAGGAACATACTCTACGTTTCTCTATGATATGATTGCTTACGAAAGACCCGTTGCCCTTCTCAAGACCAGTTCAGACTTTGGAGAAGGTCTTGCAATAAATGAACTCGCTGAAACGGTGGACATAGAGAACGTTTGCAAAAAGATTGAAGAAATAGCCTCTATCGGTAGAGACATATTAAAAGAGAGAAATAAAAAACTTTTTGGCGAAAAACCACGCCTTATGCATGATACAGTCATTAAACTTGCTGAAGGGTCTTATTTAAATAATAGATGATGACACAGATATGAAACAGTCCGTCATAAACATAAAAGATTTTAAAATATCTAATAATTTACCTTTTATTTTAATAGCGGGACCAGATTCAATAGAATCGGAAGAACACGCTCTGTTGGTAGCTAGTGAAATTAAAAGAATAACTGCGGAAGTTGGTGTTCATTACATTTTTAAGGCTTCTTATGATAAGGCCAATCGAACATCGATTAAATCATTTAGAGGGGTGGGACTGGAAAAAGGAATGCGTATCCTCCAGAAAATTAAGAGCGAACTAGATTTACCCGTTACAACAGATGCCCACTCTTCTCAAGAGGTATTGCAAATTGGAAAAGTTGTGGATTTAATTCAAATACCGGCCCTCTTGTCTAGACAAACTGATTTACTTGTAACTGCAGGGGTAACCGGTAAGCCAGTTAACATCAAAAAAGGACAATTTATCGCTCCGCAAAATGTAGATAAAATAATTCAAAAAATACAATCGACGGGAAATAACCAGGCCATGATTACAGAGAGGGGGACCACTTTTGGTTACAACGATGTTGTTACTGATATGAGGGGTCTAGAAATTATGAAAAGATTCGGTTTTCCAGTAATATTTGATGCGGCACATACCGTTCAATTTCCCTCTGTTTTAAAAGAAAACTCGGGAGGGGATCGAACATTAATTTCGACACTAGCTAGGGCGGCTGTCGGCGTTGGGGTTGCTGGAGTGTTTATAGAAGTACATAATGATCCAGATAATGCGCCAGTTGATGGTCTTAACTCATTAAATTTGAAAGATCTTAAGAAACTTTTAATAACACTAAAAAAAATTGATGAATGTGTTAAATAAATGATAATAAAAAAAATCAAAAACAGTCTCTATACGAGCAAGGAATGGCTAAAGCGCATGTATGTCTATCCGCGGGACAGAATCATACCGGGCGACCACTTCAATTATGACGAATATTGGAAAGAGAAACGTGGTGAAAAATATATTGGGTCCCTGGGGAGTTGGCAAAAAAAGAGGGCAGAAATAGCAAGCTCTATAATCTCTAAAAGTAACGGGGTTTCGATAAATGATATTGGTTCTGGTGCTGGAGAAGTTCTGCTTTATATAAAAAATCACACATTAATCAAGCAAGCCACTTGTTATGACAGCTCGACATATGCACTCGATATAGCAAAATCCTTAGGTCTAGAAACAAAAAAATTTGACTTAAACAATAAGGGAGATTATTCAAAAATCCAATTGGCAGATTTCACAATTATGTTTGAGGTTCTAGAACATGTGCCGGGTTCAGAAGAGCTTTTAAAGTTTGCATACGACAGCTCTAGAAAGGGGGTACTCTTCTCATTCCCGAACACAGGATTTTTTATACACCGTTTCAGACTTTTTTTCTTTGGTAAGTTTCCGATGCAGTGGGCCAGACATCCCGCAGAACACCTTCGTTTCTGGACAAAAAGAGATCTTCTGTGGTGGCTCAAGGCCCAAGGGTATGAAAACTACAAAGTTCGCTACTACGTGGGGGTTCCAGTTCTAAAAAATATTTGGCCAAACATGTTTGCGGCGGGATTCTTTGTTGAAATAATCAAGAATTAGATTGTAAGATGAAAAATTTATTAAGAAACATTACAAGGGCAATAATCCGCAGGTATTTAACCAAGGATCATAGCATAACAAGGGAATTTCACCCTTATTATGACTTTGTTGATACTAACAATAAAAGATTTTTTGATATTACACATACGGAAGGTATTCGTATTACGAAAACGCCCTATAGTGTTTGGCGTAGAGATCGATTTTTAAATCTATCTTTCTTACTTGAATATATAAGAAATTTTGGTGGGGCATATGCTGAATGTGGAGCATGGAGAGGCTTGTCATCTTTTGTTATTTGCTCAACAATTAAACATCAGCAACCAGAGTTTCTTGGGGAGAATTACCATATCGTTGACTCCTTTGAGGGATTATCTAGTCCTACAAACGCCGATGGGGTGATAAATATTTCAACAAACAAGCGTTTCGCTTGCGACATTGATACAGTTCAAAAAAATCTCTCGATGTTTCCTAAAATTAAGTATCACAAGGGTTGGATTCCAGAAATATTATCAGGATTACCAGAAGAAAAATATAAGTTTGTTCACATTGATTTGGACTTAGCTGCTCCGACTATTGGGGCACTTGATTATTTCATGTCTAGGATGTTACCTGGGGGAATTATTGTTTGTGATGATTATGGGGGGGTTATATGGCACGGAATGAGGGCGGAGGTTGATAAATATTGTAAAGAAAGGAAGATTTCAAAAATTTTAGAGCTTTCAACTGGCCAATTAGTTATTTTTCTCTAAATTCGCTTGCTGAAAAAGAATGCCACATATACGGACACAACTTTTGAAATGATTCTTGCCACAATCAACCCCCATAATCCGTAGAAAAACACTCCACAGAAAATTAAGATAATTTTTGAAAAGCTCGCTAAAAAATTCGCCTTATACTTTTCTTTTATTGCAAGATGAACATCAAGTAATGCCACTGGTAGTGCAGCAGAAAAAACAAGGATGACTGCATAGACCTGAGAGTAAATGATCGCATCAAGATACTGAGGAAAGAACCAATTGAACAACAGGGGGGCGATGAGAATATATCCTACGGCCAATACCCCTCCCACCAAAGCAATCATAAGGGATTTACTTACAAGTGTTTTTTGTACAGAACTTTTTTCCATTTGCGCAAACCTTGGTGTGGCAAGGGTGCCTATATTTTTTGTTATTCCCGACATGTGAGTCGGCAAAAGGACAGCGAAATTATAGATGGCTAGTTGGATGGGGCCAAGAAATTGGAAAACAAGGATGTTATCTATCTTATCGGCAAAGCTGGCCAGACCATTTATAAAACTGGTATGGACCCCAAGCCTTATCATCTCTGGATTGTCGATTGTGGTTCTTGGCACTTCTCTGGCTACCCGGAAAAATATCCATGTTACCGAGAGCGTGTGCAGAAAAAAATAAACAATCACCAAATATAGAGGATCCCTAGTAAACCATAATGCCAAGAGCATTCCTGCTGAATTAAATAATGTTCTTAGTGTTCTGTATATTGAACTTCTTTTAAACTGCTGTGTTCCATTTAAAAACGAGTTATAGAGCTCCCCGCTGTCGAGAAGAGGGCTCAAGGCTCCGGCCACAAGAAGACTTATTCCTAACGTATTATTGCCATGTAAGAGATAATAGAGACCTATGGCACCTGCGCCCACGGTCATGAGAAGACTCCATTTTAAGTTTGTAAAAAAGGCGAGCCACAAAGAATCTGAACGTCCCTTAGCCACTGATCTGGTCAATGCGGTAGGGAGACCAGAGAGGGAAATTATCCCAAGCATTCCTGCGACTGATAAAATATAGCGATAAGTTCCATATTCATATTGATACAAGAGGTTCGCGAAAGCCACAGACAGCCCAAAGCTTATGGCGAGAGAAATCACCTGTCCCGATAGAAGCCAGAAGCCACCCTTACTCAGGTATACCATGTCGGTTTTGAAGAAACTCTCGCTTCGGCGGAGCAGGGAATAAGCCTTATTTCTAAGATTTTGCATACGTTAGTACCATGATAGGATAGTAGGAATGAATAAACAAATACTAAGGAACATTGTTTTTGTTGGGCTTTTTCTCGTGCCCTTTGTTCCTTTTTTGGTTTCTTCCTCTTTTTTCTTTCCATTTATCACCACCAAGGCCTTTGTCTTTAGGATTATTGTAGAAGTAGTCTTTGCTTCATGGTTACTTCTAGCTTTTTTTGATGCAAACTACCGTCCAAAACGGTCCATTGTTCTTTATGCGATTTTTGGATTTCTTGCTGTTATAGGATTGGCAGATCTTTTTGGCTCTGCTCCAGTAAAAAGTTTTTGGTCAAATTTTGAACGCATGGAGGGGTTTGTTACCCTTCTTCACTTGGGGATGTTTTTCCTAGTCATCTCCTCGGTTTTTAAAGAGATTGACTGGAAGAGATGGTGGAACACTTCACTTGTAGCTTCATTTTTGATGATTTTGTATTGTCTTTTACAAGTTATAGGATTATTGACCATAAACCAAGGCGGAGTACGTGTAGATGGTACTTTTGGTAACGCAATCTATCTGGCTGTTTACATGCTCTTTCACATTTTTATTGCCCTTTTCTTTATGTGGCGGTCGTGGAAGAACGCTACTCTTAGGTGGATGTATGGTTTGCTTATCGTGGCCCAGGCATCAATTCTTTATCTCACAGCTACTCGTGGCGCTATTCTCGGTCTCCTTGGAGGATTGCTCGTTGTGGCAGTTCTTAATATTAGAAACAAAGAAGACGGCTTTGTAAGAAAAACCAGCGTTTCCACCTTAATAGGTTTAGTAATTTTGGTCGGAGGATTTGTCTCTATTAAAGATGCAGAATTTATCAAAAACAGCCCTGTTCTTTCAAGATTTTCATCTTTAACTATAGAGGAAGTTAAGACCCAAGGCAGATACTTCGTCTGGCCAATGGCATTTGAGGGGTTTAAAGAAAGACCAATTCTTGGTTGGGGGCAAGAAAATTTCAATTATGTTTTTCAGAAATACTATAGTCCAGAAATGTTTAGGCTGGAACCATGGTTTGACCGAGCGCACAACATTTTCCTTGACTGGGCAGTTTCTGGAGGAATATTTGGCCTACTCTCTTATCTTTCTCTCTACTTTGCACTTTTATTTTCAATCTGGAGGCGTTCCACAGGACCTAACGCTGAAAAAGACCAAAACTTTTCTCACACCGAGAAGTCTATCCTAACAGGCCTTGTTGCCGCATACTTCTTCCATAATTTTTTCGTCTTTGACCATCTTATTAGCTACGTCCTATTCTTTTCACTTCTCGGATATGTGCACTATAGACATGCCGGAAAAACATTAATGATTGATAGCAAGCTTACTGAAACTCAGGTTAGAAATATTATTTTACCACCAGTTTTTCTGTTCTTGGTGCTTTCTCTATATTTCGTCAATGCGAGACCCATTATGACGAATATCTTACTAATAGAGGCGCTCAAATCTGTTCAAACACCAGGTGAAATTTTGTCAGCTGCCCAATACTTTAAAAAGGCATACAGCAAATCTCGTCTTGGTAGACCAGAAGTGTCTGAGCAGATTGCTCAAAATGCACCCACGATTCTAACGAGCGATATACCTATGGAAGAAAAGAATTTATTCTTTGATTTTGCAAAAAATGCTGTACTTGAACAGAATGAAAAATTGAATGGTGATGCGCGCGCCCAACTACTTCTAGGATCCTTTCTTTCTTCTACAGGCTTGTTGGACGAAGCTCTTACCAACCTTTTGCGCGCCAAAGAATTGATCCCAGGCAAGCAACAAGTCTATTTTGAAATTGGGTCTATTTATATAAACAAAAATGAAATAGCCCAAGCTCTCAAAGTATTCAGAGAAGCCTATGAGTTGGCACCAGAATACTTAGAATCCAAGGTAATTTATTTGATTGGGTCAATCTATGCTGGTGACAGGGCGCTCGAGAATGAGCTTCTTTCTAAACTTACAGACAGCGAGCTTGTCTTTGATGACAGGGTTATAAATGCATACTATGCGGTAGGCAGAAAAGATATTGTTCTGGCGCTACTTAACGAACGCATTAAGCTTGATCCAGCAAATGCTACTACTTACGAAAATCTAATAAAATCACTTGCAAATTAGAGCCAATGTGCTATACTAAGAGGGTGAGTGCTAGTAACTAGCACCAAACGAACGAATGTCTGCGCAAGTCCCGCCTCACGGCGGGATTTACGTTTTTAAACCCTGGTGAATAGATTTAAAATCTACCATCCATTATAATTCTTAGAGTTATTCTTTCTGTGCGTGGAGGGTGGCCGCACTCACAAAGATATTCGTTTGGAGCTAGCCCCACCCTCCGCGCATGGAAAGAATTTTTTTGAAAAAAATAGTTATCCACACTTTTTTATTTTCTCTATTGTATGTCTAGATTATAAGTACGATAATTAACTTAAGTCACAGGCAAAAAATATTTTCAAAAATATTTTTTGCGGAAGACGTTAACAATAATTTCCTGACGGAAACATCAGGACAACACAATGGCTAAGAAAAGAAAGAAGGCAAAGAGAAAGCCAGCTTCCAAGAAGAGAAAAGCTTCCAAGAAGAGACGACGCTAGTTCTCAACCTTAAGAAAAAACGCCCCCGCAAGGGCGTTTTTTCTTGCTCTCAAACGTGCTAAAATAAGCCCCTTATGGCTTTTTTAAAGAATCTTTTGGGAACTCCGGAAGAGAAATTGCTCAAATCTTGGAAACCTCTCGTAGAGCGCATTAATGCGCTCGAACCTTCGTTTGAAAAACTATCTCAAGAAGAATTGAAATCAAAGACATCTGAATTTAAAGAGCGTATCAATAAAAAAAATAATTCAGATGAAGAAATAAAAGGGGCGCTTGATGAAATTCTACCAGAAGCCTTTGCCGTTGTCAGAGAAGCAGCAAAACGTACCCTAAAACAGAGACACTTTGATGTTCAGCTTCTTGGCGGTATTGCTCTCTACCAAGGTGGGATTGCTGAAATGAAGACCGGTGAAGGAAAAACCTTGGTGGCCACACTGTCAGCGTATCTTATGGCACTTACAGGCAAAGGGGTGCACGTGGTAACCGTTAACGATCACCTCTCTCGCCGTGACACTGTCTGGATGGGGCAGATTTACTCCTATCTCGGGCTTTCTGTTGGGGTTATAAATCATTCGCAGTCCTTTATCTACGACGAGTCTCATGCAGAAAAAGACAAGGAGCGGGATGCTACAGGCTCTTTCCACGTGGTTTATGAGTTTTTGAGACCCGTGACCAAGAAAGAAGCCTACAGAGCCGACATTACTTATGGCACCAATAACGAATTCGGCTTTGACTACTTGCGTGACAATCTTCTTTACAGGAAAGAGGATCTGTCTCAAAGAGATTATCATTACGCTATTGTTGACGAAATAGACTCTATTCTTATTGATGAAGCGCGTACTCCTCTCATTATCTCCGGTAACACGGGGGCTGCGGGTGAGTTGTATGAGAAATTTTCTAAAATTGCCAGAGGATTTGAAGAAAATAAGGACTTTACCATAGACGAGAAGTTGCGCGCAGTTTCTTTGACGGATGAAGGTATTAGTAAGGCAGAGAAAGCTTTGGGGATTGAAAACATTTATGCCGAAGGTGGAGTTAAATATGTGCATCACTTAGAAACCGCTGTTCGAGCTAAAGCTCTATATCACAAAGATAAAGAGTATGTGGTGAAGGATAACGAAGTGGTGATTGTGGATGCTTTCACAGGCAGACTTCAACCTGGTCGTCGTTGGTCGGAGGGGCTACATCAAGCCATAGAAGCCAAGGAAGGTGTGGGTATAA
Source organism: uncultured Candidatus Saccharibacteria bacterium (assembly GCA_964357635.1). Lineage (GTDB taxonomy): Bacteria > Patescibacteriota > Minisyncoccia > Phycocordibacterales > Zambryskibacteraceae > UBA5004. The sequence goes on from CAYHLZ010000004.1 coordinate 33,165, forward strand.
AGGAAGAGAGTCGCACATACGCCTCTATTACTTTCCAAAACTATTTTCGTATGTACAAAAGGCTTTCCGGTATGACCGGCACCGCCATTACCTCCAAAGAAGAGTTTTATAAAGTTTATGGTTTAGAAACTTTTGTTATACCAACTCATAAACCAGTAGCCCGCAAAGATCACGGAGATTTAATCTTCCAGAGTCATGCCGGCAAAATGAAGGCTGTTGCTAAAAAGGTAAGCGAGCTAAACAAGAAAGGTCAACCCGTGCTTATCGGCACCGTCTCCATTGAACACAACGAACTTCTTTCCGAATATCTTAAGAGTGAAGGGATAAAACACGAAATCTTGAATGCCAAAAACCACGAACGAGAAAGTGAGATTATCGCCCAAGCAGGCAAGCGTGGCGCAGTAACACTTGCCACAAACATGGCAGGCCGAGGCATAGACATCAAGCTTGGTGGCAATCCCTCCACAGAAGATGTCTACGAAGGGATAAAGACTCTTGGCGGGCTCTTTGTTCTAGGCACCGAGAGACATGATGCTAGGCGTATAGATAATCAATTACGCGGTCGTTCTGGTAGGCAAGGAGATCCGGGTGAGACCCAGTTTTTTGTCTCACTTGAAGATTCTTTGATGCGTATATTTGCCGTGGACACAATCAAAAAAATGATGGGACGATTTGATATTCCTGAAGACGAGCCCATAGAGAACAAACTTATAACCAACTCTCTTGAGAAGGCTCAAGAAAAGATAGAAGGATTTAACTTTGACGCTCGCAAGCATGTTTTAGAGTTTGATGATGTACTCAATTTTCAAAGAAGTATCATTTATGCTCGTCGTCGCAGTGTTGTGGTCGGGGGTCAAAAAGAGATAAGGGATTATTTGCTAGAGATAGCAGAACACTTAGACTCTGACGCGAAGATAAAAATGAATGAAAAAATCTCAAAACTACCTCTGGAAACTTCAGAAGTTTTGGAGGTATTACGAAGAATAATTCTTCAAACGATAGACTTGTTTTGGGTGGATCACTTGGAGATGATGGAATACTTGCGGGGAAGTGTGAACTTGCGCGCTTACGGTCAGCGTGACCCACTTATTGAGTATAAGAAAGACGGTCTTCGATTTTTCAGGGAAATGGAAGGCTCAATTGCTAAGCAAATATCTGATTTTGTTATCGCCCTTAATCTGGAGGCATTAATGACCGCTGTGGAAAAATCTCAAATTGCCCCAAGCCCATTTACTTCAGCAATACCAGTGGGTACAGAGTTGTCTGGGCAAGGTCAAGTTCCAACCAACACTGGACCAAGGGTTGGCAGAAATGATCTCTGCCCTTGTGGTAGCGGAAAAAAGTATAAAAAGTGCCATGGCAAATAATTTGCTATAATAAAAAAATGAAAAAGAACACATTATTTTTGTCTGCAGGAGGCATCCTTTTTGTGGCGCTTGTCATCTGGCTCGTATTGGCTCCAACGAAACCAGGAAAACTCGACGCCTTCACCCAGTGCATCAATGACTCTGGCACCATATATTATGGAGCGTTCTGGTGCCCGAATTGCAAGAACCAAGAAGCTATGTTTGGCCGATCGTCTCGGCTTCTGCCGCGTATAGAGTGTTCAACTCCAGACGGCAAGGGCCAGCTGAAAGTATGCCAAGACGCAGAAATCAAAGGTTATCCGACTTGGGAATTCCCAGACGGGAGCCGAAAAACCGGAGTCCAACCACTCGAGGATCTGGCTAGAGCAACTTCCTGCTCTCTAGAGGAAACTAATGTTCAATAACTTCGCTTCGTTCATACCATACCTAGTACTTTTGTCGCACATTCTGCTTCTTGTTTTATTTTTTGCACTTTTGTCCAGAAATTCCTGGGGGAAATCAATAGCCGGTTTTCTTGGTCGGCAAGCTCTTTGGTTTGGATTTTTGGTAGCCGTCGTAGCAGTGCTTGGTTCCCTCTTTTATTCGGAAGTTATCGGCTTTGAACCGTGTGTTCTTTGTTGGTGGCAAAGGATTTTCCTGTATCCAATGTTGATTATTTTCAGCATGGCTCTATGGAAGAAAAATGATTCCGCCTTTCTTTATGTCTTGCCTCTCGCTGTCCTCGGCGGCCTTATTGCCGCTTACCAGTCTTATATTCTCTTAGGTGGCGTCTCGCTCCTACCATGCACTGCCCTTGAGGGCGATTGTTCAAAAATCTACGTTATGGCATTTGGCTATATAACGATACCCATGATGTCTCTTACAATTTCCTTATACACCCTCCTCTTGGCTTGGGCAGATAGAATCTATAGAAATGAAAATAGTAACGCATAACGGCAAATTTCATGCCGATGAAGTATTTGCTGTGGCGACAATCCTTCTTGCGCACGAAGGTGAAGACATAGAGATTGTCCGCACCCGTGATCCACTGATTATAAAAACAGGTGATATTGTTGTGGATGTTGGCGGTGAATATAATCCTTCTCTAGGTAAATTTGACCACCATCAAACGGAGGGTGCCGGCATACGAGAGAATGGTATTCCTTATTCGTCGTTTGGTATTGTTTGGAAAAAATATGGCGAGAAGGTTTGTAACTCTAGGCTTGTTAGCGACACAATAGATAAATTTCTGGTCATGTCACTTGACGCACTAGATAATGGCATAGATATTCAAAAACCAATGTTAGAAAACATATACGAGTATACGGCTGGAGATTTAGTTGACGCATTTAACCCGAGCTGGAGGGAAACAATAAACCGTGATGAAAGTTTTAAAGAAGCAGTAGAGGTTGCCAAGAAAGTTTTGAGGCGAGAAATAATCCGAACGAGAGACAAACAGGAAGGGAAAGCTATGGTTGAAACTGTATTTGCCGGCGCGGTTGATAAAAGAATTATAGTTCTTGAAGATTACTTGCCTTGGAGTGATGTGCTCTGTGTCCACACTGAACCAATGTTTGTGGTGTACCCAGACCCCGATAAGAAGTGGCGTGTCCAAGCGGTCCGTGATAACCCCCATTTATTTGAAAACAGAAAAGATTTTCCTTCGGCTTGGGGTGGAAAAACTGGTCGGGAATTATCAGAAATAACAGAGGTGAGTGACGCAATATTTTGTCACAAGGGCTTATTTTTATGTGGAGCACAAACGAAGGAAGGAGCTATATCACTTGCTAAAAAGGCTCTAGATGCATAAGGTATAGCAATGTTCATAGACGAACTAAACCTTTTATTTAAGGCCGGTCATGGTGGTGACGGGGTAGTACGTTGGCGTCACGAGAAAGGCAGGGACAAAGCTGGCCCATCTGGGGGTAATGGTGGTAAAGGCGGGGATGTTTACGCTATTGCTGTTCGAGATATCGGAATTTTATCTGCTTATCGTAATGTAAAAGAGTTTGCCGCGGGGCGTGGAGGAGACGGGATGAAGGATTTGAAGCAGGGTGGGGCAGGAAAAGATATTGAAATAAAGTTACCCATTGGCTCTCGTTTAACCAATATTTCTACAGGTTACTCCGTTGAGCTTCTCAAGGAAGATGAGAAGGTTTTACTTCTTAAGGGTGGAAAAGGAGGTTTGGGGAACGAGCATTTCAAATGCTCAACAAATATCCGCCCGAAAGAATTTACTCTAGGCACAGAAGGGGAAGAGTCTGAATTTCATATTGAACTTCTTCTTGTTGTAGATATTGGTATCATAGGGTTACCAAACGTTGGTAAATCCAGTCTCCTAAACACGCTTACTAGCGCACATTCTAAGGTTGGAGACTTCCCATTTACAACACTTGAACCAGCCTTAGGAAGCTTTTATGGACTTATTATAGCCGACATACCTGGTCTTATTGAGGGTGCAGCAGAAGGTCGGGGTCTTGGACACAAATTTTTGCGACACATAGAACGCACCAAAGCGCTTGTACATTGCATCTCTGCTGAAGTTAGTGACCCCATTGAGACGTATAAGGTGGTTAGAAAGGAGCTTGAGCTCTATAATAAAGACATGATAAAAAAGCCGGAAGTGGTGTTACTTACAAAGACAGACATGATTTCCGAAAAAGAGAGCATGAGAAAACTTAAGCTCTTAAGCACGGTAGGACAGAATGTATTTCCAATCTCAATACTAGATGAAAAGTTAGTTAAAGATTTTGGTAATTTCCTAACTAAAACCTTTAAATAAAAACAGACTGATATGAGTGACTATCGTTTAACCGTTGGACTTGAGATACATGCAGAACTTAATACGGAGACAAAGATGTTTTGTAATTCTAAGAATGATACTAAAGAATCACGCCCCAATGTAAATGTTTGTCCCATCTGTCTAGGATACCCTGGGACCTTGCCGGTGATAAATGAAGAAGCAGTGCGAAAAATCCTGCGTCTAGGGACAGCCCTAGGAGGGGAGCTCGCAGATTTTACAGAGTTTGACCGCAAAAACTACTTTTACCCAGACATTCCTAAGGGCTACCAGATTAGCCAGTATAAACATCCACTAATAAAAGGAGGCAAGCTTATAGATGTTCGTATTACACGTATTCATCTAGAAGAAGACACTGCCAAATCCATTCATGCAGAGAGTGGGGAGAGTCTGCTTGATTTCAACAGAGCGGGCACACCGCTTCTTGAGCTTGTAACCGAGCCAGTGATACATGACAAAGAGACTGCGGTAAAATTTGCCAAAGAGTTCCAACTACTCATCTCACCAACTTACCTCAATATTAGCTCTGCCGACATGGAGAGGGGAGAGATGAGAGTAGAGGCAAACATTTCAATATCAAAAGATAAGACACTTGGAACCAAGGTTGAAGTTAAGAATCTAAACTCATTTAAGGCAGTAGAGAAGGCCATAGACTTTGAGATTAAACGTCAGACAGAAATTCTTGAAAAAGGAGGCAAGGTAACCCAAGAAACTCGCGGTTGGAATGAAGTTAAAGAAGAAACATTTTTACAGCGACTAAAAGAAGAGGCCCACGACTACCGCTACTTCCCAGAACCGGACCTTCCGAAGCTTTTTATAAAAGACACCACTGAGTTTAGTAATAAGAGTTTGAAAACGTCTCTACCTGAACTTCCTAACGAAAAACGTGCTAGGTATAAAAAAGATTTCAAATTGAAGGAAAGCGACATAGAGATTTATATCAGGGAACCGGAGTGGGGGAGACTCCTAGAAGAGGTTGCCGAGACACTAAAAGATGTGGAGCTTATCAAGCTTTCTTCCAACTACATCACTAGCGACCTAAAGAAACTTGTACCGGCAAAGAGTCTTGTGGAAGTAATACGTATGGTTTCTCGTGGAGAGATCTCCTCTCGCGGAGCAAAAGATATTTTAAAAGTTGTTGAAGACAAAGGAGGCGACCCGAAACTTGTTGCCAAAGAAAACAATTTAATCCAAAAGAGTGATGCTAACGAGTTGCGAGCTGTGGCAGAGAAAATTATAAAAGAAAATCCTGAAGTGGTTCTAGAGTATAAAAAGGGAAAGGTTGCGTCTCTACAGTTTCTAATTGGTCAGGCAATGAAGGTTACAAGGGGAAGTGGCAATCCTCAAGTACTGAAAGAAATTTTTACAAAGATTATTTAATCTTCTAGGTGTCTGATGAGAAGTTTTTTAATACGTTTTTCCGCATTGCTCTTATTAGTGCCACCCTCAATGTCACGTATGACATCTTCTAGGGCCGAAAGCTTGTAGACCCTATAGTTGTTCATAGGGTGCCTCTGGGGGCGGAATTTGCCCGATTTGTCCCAATTACGAAGTGTTAGAGGGGAGACTCCCAATATGTCTGCCGCCTCTTTAATTGAAAAATATATTTCTCTAGTCATATACTTATATAAACATTAATAATCACTCATAATTAATAATATAAGACTTTGTATTATCTATCAATGTTTAGATGGGGATAATTTTATGCTTTAAAGCTCTTCATGAATAAGTTATTAACTTCAGCTCTGGAGAGAAAATTTCATAGCTAAACATGAGTGTCATTTTGGTTTATAAATCAAGCGATCCTTATCCCCAGTATTTCACACATTATCCCTAGGGTTTTCCACACACGAGATTTATAATTTATGTTGATGGATAACCATATTTTCGTCGACGGAAAAGAATTCATCTCGGCTGTCCGAGCATCAAAAAAAATTGGTTACGCGAGTGACTATGTTGGTCAACTTTGTCGAGCAAAAAAAGTTCCCGGAAAATTAATTGGAAAGACATGGTACGTTGATTTTCAATCTCTACTTGAACACAGGAAGAACCGGAAGTTGGGAAAGAAGAGAAAAGTTCAACCTGAGTCAATTTTGAATGAATTAAGAGGGGAAAGATTAAGCACCACTCTCACTCACAAGCCTTTTGAGAAATACATAGTTCGCCCTGAACAGAAAATTGAAAACAGAATAACCAAAAAGCTTCCCGAGGTGATTCTACCTCAACTCCTAAATAGTGCTGGAATTACTTATGAAAAAGAGGAAATATCTCGGTTACCCGAGCTTAATAAAAAGGTTCGTCGTGTTGAATCTGTTTGGGGTGGAGGGTTACTTAAGAGGGCATCTATAGCCTCCCTGATCTTGATTACTGCCATAAGTGCCCACCTCTCTGTCCTTGAACAGGTCTCTCCCTCGGTTGCCACAGAGGTGCGACAGGTGACAGAGAGTATTGGTGACATTGGTGGGAAATTTGTAAGCATTCTACCAAACGACCTTGTTGAAGGCGAGAGACTAGTTGCCATATCTATTTTTAGCGGCATTGAAAACTTTTTTGAAAATATTGTCACTGGATTTCGTAGCTTGAGAGATTTAGCACTAAATAAAATTTTCTTCAAACAACCTCGACTAACACAATCTCCTCCTTCACCGAAAATAACGAGAGCAACATCGTCACTGTCTTCAAAAGCAATAACAGAAACAACAAACTTACTTAGTCTTAATTCTTTAAGAAGTGAACTTAAAACAGAACTTGAAAATTATATTGATATAAAAATTAATTCTTTGAGTCCTTCGGTGAATGTGTATCAATCTTTCTACTCAACCCCAACCAATTTAGAATTATTTAGAGACAACGAAGTTGTTCCTGTCATCTACCGAACTGTTACAAACCAGAGCACTAGTGATGTGGAGCATCTTTCATCAGGAATTAGTAATCTTGTAACAGATGGGAGCTTTATTAGGGCTACTTTTGATACTATTTGTCTTTCGGCCGATAATTGTATAGGAACATGGCCCACCGGAGGTAGCGGAACTTTTGCTTGGACTCCAACCTCTTACGGTGTCTCAACTTCTACGACTCTTGGCTTCTTAAATGGCTTTCTCTCCACAGCTTCCAGCACTTTCACTGGAGGATTTATCGCTGATCGAAGCACCACCACCTCAGCCACCACCACCAACCTCTTTGCTACCACTGCTTCAACTACAAACTTTTTTGGATCAGGACTTACCAACTGCACAGGTAACAATTATCTAACTTGGAGTGGAGGACTTTTTGGTTGTGATGTAGACGACACAAGTGTTGGTGGTGGAACATTTGCCTGGACCCCACAATCTTGGGGAGTCTCCACTACCACAACGTTGGGCTTCTTCAATGGTTTCATCTCCACAGCATCATCAACATTTACTGGAGGATTTCTTGCTAACCGAAGCACCACTACCGAAGCCACATCCACTAACTTCTTTACCTCCCTCTTTGGTGCCAATCAATTAAGAATTGGTGGTACAGGAACATCAACCATCAACTCTTCAGGAGATCTCTTCGTCATTGGCTCCACCACTCTTCAGAACTTTACTTTCATTAACGCCACAGGCACTCAAGCAACAACAACAAACTTCTTCTCCACCAATCTTTTTGCTTCCGTCATCAACTCTTCTTCTCTGGCTACTCTTGCTAACTTACTTTCAACCGGTTCATCTACTCTCCAGAACTTCACCTTTGTTAACGCCACCGGCACTTCTGCTACCACCACCA
>CAYHLZ010000005.1:0-36284 GCA_964357635.1 uncultured Candidatus Saccharibacteria bacterium
CAGAATCGGAAATTACAGTTTTTACTGATTCGGAATATGTGATGAAAGGCATGAAAGAGTGGATAAAAAAGTGGCAAGAAAAAGGTTGGAAAACGGCTAACAAAAAGCCTGTGTTAAACCAAGATTTATGGCAGAAACTTCTAGAAGCAAGCACAGATAAAAATGTTGATTGGAAATATGTGGCGGGACACAGTGGCGTGCCGTTAAATGAGAGGGCTGACGAGATAGCCACCACTTTTGCAGATGGTCTCAAGCCCAAACTTTTCCATGGACCAAAAGTTAAGTACAAATAGTATCCTTATTTTTATTGGAGGGTTTACTCTGGGTATTTTATTTTCTTCTTTTGTGAGTGTGGCTCTCTTTGTGAGTTATTTAATTTTAGTTATCGGCACCGCTCTTCTTATCGGAGAAAAAATTTGGAATAAAAAAGTTGGTAAGGAAGTTTTGTTTATCTCAATACTTTTGTTATCGATGGGTCTTGGCACTTTGCGGTATTCAATAAAAGATTTCCACGAACCACTTTTTCCTGAATCCGTGGGCGTTATTGCAAGTGAGCCCGAGCAGAGAGAAAATAGCACCCGCTTTATCTTTTTATCAGATAATAACGAGCGTGTTTTAGTAAATACTGACCTATATAGCTCTGTTCAATATGGTGACAGAGTAGAAGTCTCTGGAAAGTTTGAGAAACCGTCTGTTATTGATGATGGTGGCAGACCTTTTGATTATGGAAAATTCTTGGCTAAAGACGATATATACCATGTTCTGAATTTTGCGGAGCTTGAAGTCCTCTCTAGTGGTCACGGTAACCCAATTAAGACCGCATTATTTAAAATAAAGAAAAGTTTCACGTCTAAAATAAAAGATATTTTATCGGAACCGTATTCAAGTCTTCTTTCTGGGCTTATTGTTTCTGGTAGAGAAGCGATGCCAAAAGATATTCTTGAAGAATTTCGTCGAGCAGGCATTATTCACATTGTGGTCCTTTCTGGGTACAACATTACCATCATCGCCGAGTTTATGCGTCGGTTATTTTATAATCTTTTCTTATTTGCGCGAGTTAGAGCCGTTTCACGCTTAGCGGCGACCGCATCTATTTTGGGTATTGTCTCTTTTGTTCTCATGACAGGAGCCGAGGCAACAGTAGTGAGAGCCTCCATAATGGTGCTCACCGTAATTGTCGCCAAAATGTTTGGTCAAAATTATTCCGCTTCTCGTGCCCTTTTGGTTGCAGGCTTTATAATGCTTTTAGAGAATCCAAAAATTTTGGTTTTTGACCCGTCTTTCCAACTTTCTTTCTTGGCTACCCTTGCCCTAATTTATATTTTACCAATTGTTGAAAGGTATTTGAAAATAGTGCCTGAAAACTGGGGCATAAGGACCATAATTGCCACTACCATCGCTACCCAACTAACAGTTCTGCCTCTTCTAATATATTCAATGGGCGATTTCTCTTTAATTTCACTTCCCGCTAACGTACTAGTCTTACTTGTAATACCTTTTGTCATGCTTATTGGGTTTCTTGCGACAGTTCTCGCCTTTATTAGCTCATTTTTAGCCCTACCGTTTGCCTATGTTACCCACCTTTTACTTGCGTGGATTCTCGGTGTTTCTCACGTTCTTGGTAATCTGTCTTTTGCCTCTATAACCCTACCCCTCGTTCCTCTTTGGTTAATTATTCTAGTCTATCTAGTGATATTTATTTTTGTGTGGCGCTCAAAAAATTCGTCTCAACGTTTGTCCAATTAAGATTTTCAAAAAAGGCTTCAATATATTTTTTCTTCTCGGCTGGCGTGTAGTCAATAAAATAAGCATGCTCCCACATATCTAGCACTAAAATAGGCGAGAGACCGACGAGTTGCCCAAGATGGTGTTCGTCAACCCAAGTATTTAAAAGTCTTTTTGATTGGGAATCATAATAAAGTATTGCCCAACCAATACCGCGAGTGAGAGCGATTGCCTTAAACCTGTTAAGCCATAAATCAAAATTACCCCACTCTTGGGCGACCGCTTGAGACAAGGCGCTTTCTGGCGAAAATGGTTTAGCCCCTTCTTCAAAGTGAGCAAAGTAGTATTCGTGATTTCTCATACCATCAAACTCAAAGCCAAATCTTCTCTGGAGTTCACCCAACGCATATGCATTGGTTTCGCTGTCTTTGGCATACTCGTCAATTTTGGCAAGTATTGTATTGGTGTTTTTCACATATCCAGCGTAGAGCTTGAGGTGTTCCTCAATCGCTTTCTCACTAATGCCCTTAAGCTTTGGGATGTTAAATTTTCTTTCTTCAAATAGTTTTGACATGGCTACATTATACTATATACATGGATAATCTTCGGAAATACTGGCGCGAGCTAGCTCTTGGTGTACTCATTGTTTCCAATATTCTAGTCTGGACTGCATTTATTGAAAGGCGACCAAGCGAGACCTTGTCCGTTTATTTTCTTGACGTTGGTCAAGGCGACGCCATACTTATAGACTCACCACAACACAAGCGCATTCTCATTGATGGTGGAAAAAACAGAAAGGTATTAACAGAGGTTGGTAAAATCTTGCCGTTTGCCGACAGAAGGATTGATACGGTCATCGCAACTCATCCAGACAGCGACCATATCGGGGGTTTGCCGGAAGTCATTAGTCGCTACAATGTTGGTGTTTTTATTGAATCTGGGGTGACCTCTGATAATTCTATAGACGACGAACTCCATAAGCGTATTGGTGAAAAAAATATACAAAAACTTCTAGCAAGACGAGGCATGGTGGTCCACTTAGATGACAATGTACGACTTGAAATACTTTTCCCAACCCAAGATGTTTCTAATTGGGAGACCAATAGAGCCTCTATTGTTTCTCGGCTTGTTTACGGAGAACACGAGTTTCTCCTGACGGGGGACTCTCCCATAGCCATAGAAAATGTCTTAATTTCTATGGGCAAAGCGGGCCTAGATGTAGATGTGCTAAAGGCTGGCCACCACGGCTCCCGCACCTCAACCTCACTAGAGTTTGCTGAAGCTACATCACCACAGTACGCCATAATTTCTGCAAGCATTGATAATACTTACGGACATCCACACAAAGAAGTGTTAGATATTTTAAACAAAGTAAACGCTCAAATTCTAAGTACCACAGAACTTGGCACTATTAAATTTGAAACTAACGGAAAGATTTTAAAACTTAAACAATGATTGAACTTAAAAACATTAGAGAAAACGTGTCACTTGCCCCATATACAACCTACAAAATAGGTGGCAAGGCTGATTACTTTTTTACTGCCAAAAATAACGAAGATTTAATTAAAGCGATAGAAACCTCAAGAAAAAACAATGTTCCTTTCTTTGTTTTGGGTTGCGGGGCTAATATTCTCGTAGGGGACAAAGGATTCAGAGGGCTAGTTATACATAATAAGTCTAAAAATTTTAGGTTTGAAAATAATCTACTTATTGCCGAGGGCGGAGCAATTATGGAAGACTTGATTAATGCTTCTTTAGAAAAAGGTCTTTCTAGGCTAGAGCATTTTGTCGGTATACCTAGTAGCGTAGGTGGAGCCATACGTCAGAATCTTCATTTCTTATCGCCAGATAGACAAAGCACCATTTATATTGAGTCGGTACTTAAGGAAGCTTTAGTTTTAGAAAAAGGGGGGGTTAAGAAGGTTGATAAAGACTATTTTAAATTCGGATACGATGACAGTATCTTGCATCACAAGAAAGATATTTTTGTGCTGGAAACTACTTTTAATTTGAAAAAAGCAGATAAAGAAATTATCAAAGCTCAAATTAGAGATAACCTAGACTGGAGAAATGAAAAACAGCCACAATTAAACGAATTTCCTTCCTGTGGTTCAATATTCAAAAAGATAGAAGGGGTTGGTGCGGGTCGGCTTATTGATAAATGTGGTTTAAAAGGAACACGGGTTGGTGGGGCAAGAATATCGGAAAAACACGCCAACTACTTTGTTAATACAGGTAATGCTGTCGCTAAAGATATTAGGGAATTAATAATGTTTGCTCAAGAAAAAGCTTTAAATGATACTGGCTTCAAACTAGAACCAGAAATCGGATTTATTGGTGAGTTTTAAATATTTTTTATCAAATCTTCTATCGCAAATACGTATTTATAAGGAATGGGCAACTTAACATTACCGCGTTTTACAACTACTACGGCACAAATAATTTTAGCTTTAGTTTTTCTTAAAATAGAATAGGTTTCTTTTATACTGCTTCCAGTGGTTAATACATCATCAACTATTAAAACCTTGTCACTTTTATTTGGTACATAACCATCAATAAATCCACCCCTACCATGCTTTTTGGCTTTATCGCGCACAGCAGTAAATTTTAGGTTTAGGGCACTTGAAGTGGCTACAGCCAGCGGTAGTCCACCATAACCAGAGGCAGCAATACAAGTAATATCTTTGGGTATTAATTTGGAAATCTCTTTAACTAACTCACTAAGTATTCTCGGATATCCATATACTTTTTTGATATCGCAATAAAAACTTGATTGCAGGCCAGACCTCAATTTGACTGGTTTATTAGATATAACCTTGATAGCACGTAGTTTTTTGGCTACTTCTTTTTTTGACATTTCAATACGCCAGACCCCCAGAAATCAAACCAATCTTAACACGGAGAGTTTTAAATAATTCCAGCTTTTTTGAGAACAGAGTGGGCGCCACGCTTGTTTATAGTCTTGATGGCCTTAGTTGAGAGAATGAGAGTGAGAGTTTTCTTCAATTCTGGCACATAGACACGCTTTTTTTGAAAATTTGGGTACTTACGAGTGTTGCCAGTAGGGTTAAATTGGGTAGCACGAGTCCTGTTGGAGTAGCCTCCACCCATCTGTGAACCCTTTTTACTTACTGGACAAACTCTTGCCATAGAGGGACAACTTAACATGTTATAATGCCAAAATGCAAGTTGAGTTTGTATTCCAAATAGCCATTCTCATCATGTCTGTGGTGATTCACGAGGTATCTCACGGCTATGCTGCAAGCTTTCTCGGAGACCAGACAGCCAGATACCAAGGGCGGCTCACACTAAATCCACTTAAGCACTTAGATTTCTTTGGTTCTTTTTTATTACCACTTCTTTTATACATTTCTAAAGTAGGAATTATCTTTGGCTGGGCAAAACCAGTTCCATATAATCCATACAACCTCCGACCAGGTAGGTGGTCGGAGGCCATGGTCGCCTTTGCTGGACCGGCTGCCAATATTCTGCTCGCATTAATTTTTGGAACACTTCTGCGCGTCGGAGTGTCAAGTAATGCTAGCTGGGCAAGCCCTGCTTTTGTTGAAATAACCGCGACAGTTGTTGTTATAAATATTCTTTTGGCTATTTTTAACTTAGTGCCTGTACCGCCACTTGATGGTTCCAAGATACTTTTCAGCATTTTCCCTGACAAACTCTACAAACTTAGAGAGTTTCTTGAGAAATACAGCCTAGTATTCGTTATTATCTTCATTTTCTTCTTATGGCAGTTCATTTTTCCTCTTGTGGGCTTCGTCTTTCGCCTTATTACTGGAGTTGCAATTTAGAGCTCTGTTTAGTAGAGTGAGAGCCTCCCTTTGGGGGTATTTTTTTAATGAGTACTATAAACCAGCTCATCAGACGCAAAAGAAAGAAAATCTATCGCAAAACCAAGGCGATTGCTTTGACGCGCGGATTTAATACCATTAAGAACCGCCCAGTATTCTTCAACTCACCGTTTAAAAGAGGGGTAGCTACTAAAGTTACAACCAAAACTCCCAAGAAACCAAACTCTGCTATTAGAAAAATCGCGAGAGTAAGACTTACCAATGGCATGGAAGTAACAGCTTACATTCCCGGCATTGGGCACAACCTTCAAGAGCACTCTGTAGTTCTTCTTCGTGGTGGTCGTGTAAAGGATGTCGGTCTTCGCTACACTATTGTACGAGGTGTGCTAGATGCCACTGGTGTTGATGGTAGAAAACAGACAAGAAGCCGATATGGTGCCAAGAAACCAAAGAAATAATCTAAAATGCGACGCAAACTTAAGGCCAAACCAAAGATAAGTCCAGACTTTACTTACGATTCTGAAAAGATAACGAAGTTTATTAACTATTGTATGCAGGAGGGCAAGAAAACCACTGCTAGAAAAATTGTTTATGATTCTTTTGACTTAATAAAAGAGAAGACCAAGAACCCCAACCCACTAGAAATCTTTGAATCTGCGCTTAAAAACACTGGTCCAACCATGGAGGTGCGCTCTCGCCGTGTTGGAGGTGCCAACTACCAGATTCCTCGCGAAGTGCGTCCAGAGAGACGCCAGTTTCTCTCAATGAAGTGGATTATAGACGCTGCTCGTGCCAAGAAGGGTAAAGCAATGGCAGAAAAACTTGCAGAAGAAATCATCGCTGCTTCCAACAACGAAGGTGATGCGGTTAAGAAACGAGACACTACTCATAAAATGGCAGAAGCCAACAAGGCTTTCGCTCACTTTGCTTGGTAATTTTGTATGGAACGCGACTATCCTTTAGAAAGAGTCAGAAACTTTGGTATCATCGCTCACATTGATGCCGGTAAGACCACCACTTCGGAGAGAGTGCTTTTTTACACTGGAGCGCAACACAGTATTGGAGAAGTTCATGAAGGAGACACCACCACTGACTGGATGGAACAGGAGAGAGAGCGCGGTATCACCATCACCGCTGCTGCTATTACTTGTTTTTGGGCACCAACATATATCTCTGATGCTGAACGAGCTAAAAAGGAAAATAAATATCGTTTCAACATCATTGACACTCCTGGGCACATAGATTTTACCGTTGAAGTGAAGCGTTCACTACGAGTGCTTGACGGTGCGGTAGTAGTCTTTGACGGTGTAGCTGGAGTGGAGCCACAGTCGGAGACCAACTGGCGCTACGCAGAGGATGCACAAGTGCCAAGAGTTTGTTTTATAAATAAACTTGACCGCACCGGCGCCTCCTTTGAGCGTTCATATAAATCTATTCTTGACAGACTTTCAAAAAAAGCTATCCGCATGCAGATTCCGATGGGGGAAGAAGGTAAGCACGAAGGCGTTATTGACCTATTAAAGATGAAGGCCTATTTCTTTGAAGGCAACATGGGCAATAAGGTTGTAGAAAAAGAGATTCCCTCTGAGTTTAAAGCCGATGCGGAGAAATATCGTTCCGAACTAGTAGAAAAAATTGTTGAAAACGATGATGCCCTGATGCATGCCTATCTTGAGGGTAAAGAAATAAGTGTTGATGCTCTGAAGAGCACACTTCGTAAAGCAGTCATCAGTAATAAAATTTTCCCTGTCTTTACTGGTTCTGCTCTTAAGAATAAAGGAGTTCAACTCGTTCTTGATGCTGTCGTAGATTTCCTTCCGTCTCCTTTAGACATTCCAGCCATTAAGGGCATAGACCCAAATACTAAAGAAGAAATAGAACGCCACGCATCTGACGAAGAACCATTTTCAGCCTTGGCATTCAAACTCCAGTCTGACCCGTTTGTCGGACAGTTAACATTCTTCCGCGTTTACTCGGGTACGGTTGAGTCGGGTACTTATCTATACAATGCCACAACCGAGAAGAAAGAACGCCTCGGTCGCATCGTGCGTCTACAAGCAAACCAGAGAGAAGAGGTGAAAAAAGTTTTTGCCGGCGAGATTGCGGCAGCTGTCGGTCTTAAGGATGCCAAGACCTCACACACTTTTGCTGACGAAGCCAATCCTATTATCCTTGACCAAATCACTTTCCCAGAACCCGTTATCTCTCTTAGGATTGAACCGAAGACTAAGGCCGACCAAGAGAAAATGGGTATGGCACTTAAACGCCTTTCTGACGAAGATCCAACTTTCAAAATTAAATCAGACCAAGAAACTGGTGAGACTGTCATCATGGGTATGGGCGAGCTTCACTTGGAAATTATTGTGGACCGTATGAAGCGTGAATTCTCTGTTGAAGCAAATGTTGGCAAACCACAAGTTGCATATAAGGAAACTATTACCGGTGAAGCAGAAGTAGAAAATAAATATATTAAACAAACTGGAGGCAAAGGTCAGTATGGTCACGTCAAAATTAAAATTAAACCTCTACCTAAGTATGATCCAGAAGAAAAAGTTCCCAAGAATGCGCATCGCGAACCTGGATTTGAATTTATTGATGCTATTAAGGGTGGTGTTATCCCTCAAGAATTTATCCCAGCTGTTGAGAAGGGTATCAGAGAAGCTATGGACAGAGGTATTATCGCTGGCTACAAAATGACCGACATCTCTGCTGAGCTAAATTATGGTTCTTATCACGACGTGGATTCTTCCGAAATTGCATACAAGATTGCCGCCTCACAAGCCTTTCAAGAAGCTGCCAAGAGATCTAAACCAGTTCTTCTTGAACCGATTATGAAAGTAGAAGTGGTGATGCCAGAGAAATTTATGGGTGATATCACTGGAAACCTGTCGGGTAAACGCGGACAGATTGAAGCGATGGAAGACCGAGGAGAGCTTAAGGTCGTTCGAGCCAAGGTACCTCTTTCTGAAATGTTTGGTTATGTTACCTCCCTTCGTTCCATGACCGAGGGTAGGGGTTCTTCTACTATGGAATTTGACCACTACGCTATTGTGCCTCAAAACGTGGCTCAAGGCATCATAGAAGCACGCTCTGGCGGGAAATAAGTTTCTCTCAGTGATATAATTGCAATGGGTTGAATTCCAATGAGGAGAGTCTCATGAACGAGATTACTGCACTTGCGAGCAGGATCAACAACAGCTGTGCGAGCATTCATCGGTCAATCACTCTGATCTACGTAGAAGCCATAGCCGTTCCCATTCTCGGCGCCCTAACTATCTGGTTTGCCACCTGAGGTCAACTCTATGTGGTCAAGGTCAGCATGTGCCATTATCCCTAGCAGGATGGTGGCACTCTTTTATATTTCTAACTAGGTTGTATTGACTATTTTCTCGGGTTTCTATAACATATTGCCCAAGCGTTATACGGGCGTTTGGCTTGATCTTTGAGAATTTCTCAATAGGTTCGGGTTAAGCGGTTTAGTATGCGCACTCTATCCCACATACTACTAACTTAACTATTAATTAATCACCAATAATATGGCAGCAGAATTTGATCGTTCAAAGCCACACATCAACGTCGGTACCATCGGTCACGTTGACCACGGCAAAACAACTTTGACCGCCGCAATTTTGAATGTGCTTCACCGCGCAGGCAAGAAGGCAACGGTTAAGAACGTTGACCAAATAGACAACTCCCCAGAAGAAAAGGCGAGAGGTATTACTATCGCTCTTTCTCACTCAGAATATGAAACTGATGTGCGTCACTATGCACACGTAGACGCCCCAGGTCACGCAGACTACATCAAGAACATGATTACTGGTGCCGCCCAAATGGACGGTGCTATTCTCGTGGTTGCAGCAACAGACGGCGTGATGCCACAGACTCGTGAACACATCCTTCTTGCCAAGCAAGTCGGTGTGCCCAAGATTGTAGTCTTTCTTAACAAGTGCGACATGGTTGGAGATGCCGAACTTATCGCCCTCGTGGAAGAGGAGGTTCGCGATCTTCTTAAGAAATATGACTATGACGGTGCCAATGCTCCGGTTATCAAAGGTTCAGCTCTCAAGGCTCTTGAAGCAACAGGTATTGACGATGAATGGTCAAAGAAAATCTTGGAACTTACAGATGCTCTTGATACTTACTTCCCAATTCCAGTTCGCGAGACCGATAAGCCGTTCCTAATGCCAATTGAAGACATCTTCTCCATTGAAGGTCGTGGCACTGTTGTTACTGGTCGTATTGAACGAGGTACGGTAAAGGTGGGTGAAGAAATTGAGATTGTTGGTATCAAGGATACTTCCAAGACCACTGTTACTGGTATTGAGATGTTCAACAAATCTCTCAAAGAGGGTCTTGCCGGAGACAACGCAGGTATTCTTCTTCGCGGTGTTAAGAAAGAAGATCTTCACCGAGGACAAGTGCTTGCCAAACCAGGTTCTGTTACTCCTCACACTGACTTTACTGCCGAGGTCTACATTCTGAAGAAGGAGGAAGGTGGTCGCCACACTCCATTCTTTACTGGTTACAAACCACAGTTCTACATTCGTACTACTGACGTAACAGGTGAAGTAACTCTTGCAGAAGGTGTTGAGATGGTTATGCCGGGAGACACTGCAACCTTCAAGGTAAAACTTGTTGCTCCAGTTGCTCTTGAAGCAGAACAGCGTTTTGCTATCCGCGAGGGTGGTAAGACCGTGGGCGCAGGTGTTGTTACTAAAGTTATCGCCTAAATTACGTGCCTAAAGCACCTCAAAAACCAAAAAGGGTTGCCAAACCCAAGACTCCTAAGGCTGTAAAAGTAAAAGTTCCAAAAGTTTCAGTCCCAAAAGTCTCAAAGGCAAAGGCAGAAGAGGTAACTTCTCGTCTGCGTATTAGAGTTAGGGCTTATGAGTCTAAGATCCTAGACCTCTCGGTCAAACAAATCATAGACACAGCTCTTCGCTATGATGCCGAGGTCCAAGGTCCTATTCCTCTGCCGACAGAAATCAAGAAATACACTGTCAACCGAGCTGCCTTCGTCTACAAAAATGCCCGAGAACAGTTTGAGATGAGGATTCACAAAAGATTGATTGACATCCTAAACCCAACACCAAAGATTATTGAGTCGCTCACCAATCTTAGTTTGCCGAGCGGAGTCAATATCGACGTTAAACTGATATGAAGTCTCTTAAAGCCAAGAAAGTAAATATGACCCAAATTTTCGACGAGAGCGGAGAAGTTTTTCCTGTTACTCTCGTCGTCTTGGCAAAGCCTAAAGGTGAGACGGAAGCCATACCCCAAGAACTCTCTTTGAAAAGTGGAGACATCGTAACAGTTTCCGGAATTTCAAAAGGTAAGGGCTTCCAAGGAGCGGTTAAGAGACACAAGTTTAGTGGCGGTAGACGCTCACACGGTCAGAAGCACAGCGAACGAGAGGTGGGCTCTGTTGGTGGAGGTGGTCGCGCAGGTGGACGCATTGTAAAAGGTATGCGCATGGCTGGTCGTATGGGTGGTGAGAGAATCACAACCAAAAATCTTAAAATCATTAAAGTTTTGCCGGAAACTCATGAGATTTTTATCGGAGGTTCGGTTCCAGGGAGACGAGGCTCAATGATAGAAATCAAAACCAAATAAATTTATGGACGCAACAGTTTACAGCTCAAGTGGTAAGAAGTCTGGCACGGTAACACTACCAAAAAATGTTTTTGGAGTTTCTTGGAATGCCGACTTGGTAAAACAAGTTTCAGACTCACTTTTCTCAAGTAAAAGAAAACCAATTGCCCACACCAAAGATAGGAGTGAGGTAAGTGGTGGCGGTAAAAAGCCTTGGCAACAGAAGGGTACTGGTCGTGCTAGACACGGCTCTATCCGTTCTCCACTTTGGGTTGGTGGTGGTGTTACTGGTGGACCAAGAAACGAAAAGAATTTTCTCCGCAAAGTCTCGCAGAAAATGAGGGTTAAGGCTCTTTACACCATTCTTTCTCAAAAATTTAGAGACGGCGAAGTTCTTTTTGTGGACTCTGTCACGCTAAGAGAACCAAAGACAAAAGAGGCGATTAAAACCCTGAAGTCCCTTTCAACCATTAAAGGATTTGAGTATCTCTTCTCCAAGAGAAAGAATGCCGCCATTGTCGCTTTCTCAAGCAAGGATAAGAAAACTGAACGCGCCTTTGATAATCTTGGAAACATAGAAGTATTGGAAGCAAGAAATTTAAACCCGCTCTCTCTTCTTCAATACAAATATTTGATAATTGAAAATCCCGAGAAATCACTTGTTGTCCTACCAGGAGTAAGCCAAAAGAAAGATGAATAATTTAAATATAAAACCAAACAACGTTTTACTTCGTCCTCGCATTACCGAGAAGGCTGCCATTCTTGCTGATAAAAATAGAGTTTATATCTTTGAGGTAACAAGCGATGCAACCAAAAAGTCTATAGCCACTTCGGTTCGTGGGGCATACGGCGTAATACCAACCAAGGTTCGCGTAGCCACCATTCCTCACAAAAATGTTTTTGTCCGCGGTAAACGCGGAGTGAAGAGCGGTGGCAAAAAGGCTTATGTCTATCTAAAGAAGGGAGACAAAATTGAATTAATGTAATGAAAAAGTATAGACCAACAACCAAATCACGTCGCAACACTTCCGGTATAGATTACCGAAGAATTTTGACAACCAATGACCCAGAGAAATCTTTAACCAGTGGTTTCAAACGAGGGACAGGTCGCAACAACCGTGGACGCATCACCACTAGACACAAAGGAGGGGGACACAAAAGACTTTTTAGAGATGTTGATTTTTCCTACGACAAATATGACATTCCTTTTACAATACAAACTATTGAGTACGATCCAAACCGTTCTGGCTTCATTGGCTTGGCTGTCTACCGAGACGGGGAAAAAAGATACGTCTTACTTCACAACAGCGCGAAAGTTGGAGATACATTTCTCGTTTCTGAAAATGCGCCACAAGTTGTCGGCAACCGTCTTCCACTTGGAAATATTGTTGTGGGTACTTTTGTCTACAACGTTGAGCTCAAACATAAGGGTGGTGCGAAGATTGCTCGCTCTGGTGGTGACTACGCAGAAGTTTTGGCAAAGGAAGGAGGTTATGTGGACTTGAAAATGCCTTCAACCGAAGTGCGAAAAGTTCCAACAAATGCGTGGGCTTCTATCGGTGAAGTTTCCAATAACGAAAACAGATTGGTAAGTCTCGGCAAAGCAGGACGCTCACGCTGGCTTGGTATTCGTCCAACAGTTCGTGGTACTGCCATGAACCCAGTAGACCACCCACACGGTGGAGGTGAAGGCAGACAAGGTCGCGGTCGCAGACGCGCTATTTCTACTTATGGTAAACCAACAGGTAAGGGTCAGAAATCTCGCCGAGCCAAAAAATATTCAAACAAATTTGTCGTCAGTCGCCGAAGAGTGGGCAAGAGGTAGTTCGACTACGCTCACTACAGGTAATACTTGCTTTTTGTTTTATACGTGGTATAATGGTAGTAGGTAAGCAAGAAGCAATTCTTGCTCATAAAATTTCCAGTACACTGTAAGAGAAAGGAAATACGATGCACAACATTCTGGTAACTTCAGACGGAATCCTCACCTTCAATGGGAAGAAGTACCGTTGCGCCCTAGGTAAGGGTGGAGTTCGGATGGACCATGTGGAAGGAGACGAGGCGACCCCTGTCGGCTGTTTCCCCATCAGGAAGGTTTTCTACCGACCGGACAAGTTCAAGAAAGCACCCGAAACAGTGTTTCCGACCCAGGCACTTCAAATGGACGACGGCTGGTGCGACGATGTCAATCGTCCGGAGTATAACAAGTACGTGAAGCTTCCCTACGATGGCTCTCACGAAAAGCTCTGGCGCGACGACCATCTCTATGACATCATCGTCGTTCTCGGGCACAACGATGACCCGCCGGTTCCCAGCAAGGGTAGCGCCATCTTCATGCACGTTGCTCGGGAGACCTACACTCCCACGCTCGGCTGCATCGCGCTCTCACAGGATGATCTTCTGGAGTTGCTCAAGACGGCCGACCCTTCAACGCAGGTCCGCGTGTCGTATTAGTAACTGGCCACCTGTTTTCATCTCGAGCCCCCGCATCCGTGCGGGGGTTCTTTTTTATTATTAAAGACTTGCGCGAAATTTTTATTCCTGTAAAGTGTTCTTTCATAAGGTCAAAGACAAGGGGCAACCATAAGTCCTCTCGAGACTCTAATTCTCGGCCTTATTAGAAAAATGGCCATCACACGAGCCCAAAAAGGGGAAGTAGTTGAGAAATTAAAGAAGGCATTGAAAGATGCTAAGTCTTTGATTTTTGTTAACTTCAAAGGATTAAGTGTTTCTGATACCACGACAATGCGTCATGCATTGCGTTCTGAAGGCGTATCATATCTGGTCACCAAAAAAACTTTGGCAAACCAAGCACTTGATTCTCACAAGTTTCTAGGCAGCAAACCAGAACTAGAAGGCGAGCTCGCACTTGCATGGAGCGAAGATTTGATTGCTCCTGCTCGCGGGATACATTCTTTTCAGGCTAAGTTTCCTGAAAACTTAAAAATAATGGGTGGAGTATTTGAGGGCAAGTTTATGAGCGCAGGAGAGATGATTGAGATTGCCAAGATTCCAACTCTAGAAGTGCTTTGTGGCAAATTCGTCAACATTATCAATTCCCCAATACAGCGTTTAGTAATTGGGCTTAATGAAATTAGTAAAACAAAATAAAATGACAGAAGAAACAAAAAAAGTAGAAGTGCCTGCCAAGTTTGAAAAGATTGTGAAGGAGATAGAGACCATGTCGGTTCTTGATCTTAACGAACTGGTAAAAGTTTTTGAGAACAAGTTTGGTGTCTCCGCTACAGCTGTTGCCACCGCTGGTCCAGCAGCCGCTGGTCCCGCTGAAGAAGAGAAGTCAACTGCATCGGTTGAGCTCGCTGACGGTGGTGCAAACAAAATTGGCGTTATCAAAGTAGTTAAAGAAGTTCTTGGTCTTGGTCTTAAGGAAGCCAAAGATCTTGTAGACGGTGCTCCTTCTATGCTTAAGGCTGACATGAAGAAAGAGGACGCAGCCGCTCTAAAAAAGCAGATTGAAGACGCTGGTGGTAAAGTGACACTGAAGTAAGTAAGATAGGCGCATGAAATCCGTGTCCATGATTTTCGGCGGAGAGGCGAAGGTTAAGATCATGCGCCTATTTATCTTTAATCCTAGCCTTACTCTTGGTCCTAAAGAGGTCGCTAAACGCATCAAAGAGAGGGTAAATGTGGCAAGAAGGGAGCTAAGAGTGCTTACCAAGGCGGGCCTGGTAAGACGACGCACCAAAGGTTTCTCCCTTGACCCCAACTATTCTCACCTTAGAGCCATTGAGAACTTTCTGGTGGATGCCACGCCTATCACGAGTGGGGAGTTAATCAAAAAGATTTCTCGTGCTGGCAATATTAAGCTTATTTTGACTTCTGGTGTCTTTCTGCACAACAAGGATTCTCGGGTTGATATTCTAGTAGTTGGGACCCACCTCAAGAGACCCAAACTCCTCTCAATCATGGCATCTCTTGAAGCAGAGCTTGGTAAGGAGCTACGCTACGCTGTCTTTGAGACCGTGGACTTTCAATACCGTTTAGGCATATACGACAAGCTTATTAGGGACATTTTGGACTATCCTCACGAAAAAGTTCTAAACAAATTGGGCCTTTAATCCTCAAGAGATTATCCACACCCAGCCAATTAAGCCCATTTTTCAGTGTATAATTGGTGCATACCCCTTTTAGAGTGGTAATTGATTAGAAGCTAAGTGCATCTGCACGATATTTATTCTAAGAATATATGTTATTAAGCACATGGGGAGAAATATTAAACGCCTCCTTCCAGAACCTCTGGATTGGAGTAGTTAACTTTGTCCCGAACCTTGTTATTGCTATCCTCATCCTGGTTGTCGGATGGTTGGTAGGCGCGCTCATCGGTCGAGCTATTTGGCAAGTGTTCAAGTCTCTTAAGGTTGACGACGCCCTTCGCAGAGCAGGATTTGAAACATTTGTCCGCCGTGGAGGCATAAATCTTGACTCCGGAGCATTCGTTGGCGCTCTCGTGAAGTGGTTTGTGATTGTAATCTTCTTGATTGCATCCTTTGATGTTTTGGGTCTCTCGCAGGTTAACTTCTTCCTACAGGACGTAGTGCTAGGGTATCTTCCTCGAGTCCTTGCGGCAGCCTTGGTTCTCTTGGTGGCTGGTGTTATTGGGGACGCTACTGGACGTATTGTTGTCACAGCAGCAAAGACAGCTGGAGTAGCTTCAGCACATTTCGCTGGTGCTCTTGCTAAGTGGGCTATCTGGGTCTTTGCCATCCTCGTCGCGCTCTCTCAGCTTGGTATCGCTGCGGCATTTAGCCAAACTCTATTTACCGGTGTTGTCATTGCAGTCTCCCTTGCCCTTGGTCTTTCCTTCGGTCTTGGTGGACAAGAGGCAGCTTCTCGCTTCCTTGAGAAACTCCGTGGAGAAATGAGTGGAAAAGGACACGAATAAAACAGAGAGGTTTATTTAGCTAGATAATACCTCGCGTGGCGAGCCCCGTACCCTCCTGGTACGGGGTTTCGTTTTGGGCTTAGTTTGACTAAAACCCTTAATTTATATACTATATCTCGCACAGCTCGCTTTGAGCTTATTTAATTTAAGCGAATTTAGAGATGACCAGATCGTCTAAAAAAGGTCCATATGTTGACCCTCGAGTACTAAAGAAAATTGAGGGGAAAAAGCCAGGAACAACTGGCGTTATTAAAACATGGGCAAGGGCCTGCCAGATTGCACCAGAAATGGTTGGTTTTACTTTCGGAGTTCACAATGGCAAGGATCATGTAGAAGTCTTTGTTGCCGAAGACATGGTCGGACATCGTCTTGGTGAATTCGCTCTTACTCGCAAGTTTACGAGACACGGCGGTAAGATGCAGAAGGAACTTGAGCAGAAACAGAAAGAAACCGAGATTGCTGCCGCCAAAGCTGCCAAAGGTTCAGAAGAAACTAAGAAATAATTTTATGAACAAAGCTAGAGCAGAACTCAACAACTACCGACAGTCTCCACGAAAGGTTCGTTTGGTGGCCGATACAATGCGTGGCAAAAAAGTTGAGGAAGCCCTTACCAATCTTTCTTTCATACCAAAGCGTTCCGCTCTACCACTCCAGAAACTTCTTGCTTCAGCTCTCGCCAATGCCAAAAATCTTTCCATGCCAACAGAGAATTTAATTGTTAAAGAAATTACAGTAGACACTGGAGCCACACTTTACCGAAGACGACCTCGCTCAAAAGGTATGGCAAATCCAATCAGAAAGAGAACTTCACGGGTTAGTATTGTTCTTGCTGAAAAATAACATGACACATACAGTACATCCATATTCACATCGGTTAGGAATCTTACGAGACTGGAAGTCACGCTGGTTTTATCCTAAGGGCAAATATAAATACGCCTTACGCGGAGATATTTTGATTCGCGAATTTCTGGAAAAGAAACTGAAGGGTTCTTTTGTGGCGCTTGTTGAAATAGAGAGAAGTGAAAAGGCTCTACGCGTCATCATCAGTTCTTCTCGTCCGGGTATGATTATCGGCAGAGCAGGCGATGGCTCTGAACTTTTAAGAAAAGAGATAAAAGCCCTTCTTTCAAAGAACAAACTTCTTGATTCTAAGGTTGATGTCAAACTTGATATCGTGGAGGTTAAGTCAGCAGAATCTAACGCTGCCATAGTAGGTCAGATGGTTGTAGAGGGACTTGAGAAGCGCCTACCTTTCAGACGAGTGGTAAAGCAAATGCTTGAAAAAGTTATGGCCAATCGCGATGTTTTAGGGGTCCGTATCTTGCTTGCCGGCCGTCTTGGTGGTGCCACCATGAGTCGCACAGAAGACAGAAAACTTGGGCGAATTCCACTTCAGACTCTTCGCGCTGATGTTGACTATGCGCTCTCTAAAGCACTTATGTCATACGGCACCATTGGAGTTAAGGTTTGGATATATAAGGGCGATATTTTTGAAAAATAATATGTTGTTCCCAAAAAAAGTTAAATATAGAAAATGGCAGACGATGAGAAAAAACCCAAAGAAAGTTGGCGTAGCTTCTCGCGGGGTGACAGTTGCCTTTGGTTCTTTTGGGCTTAAGGCTCTTGGTCCGGCACGCATTCGCTCAAACCAAATTGAATCTGCCAGAAAAGTTTTATCTCGCTCCATCGGCAAGTCAGGTCGTCTCTGGGTCCGCATTTTTCCGGATATGCCTTATACTTCTAAGCCTGCAGAAGTAAAACTCGGCAAGGGTAAGGGTGATCTTCAGGGTTATGCAGCTCCTGTACTCGCCGGTAGAGTAATCTTTGAGGTTGATGGTATAGATGAGGTTCTTGCCCGAGAGTCTCTAAGAAAGGCCGGTACCAAGCTTCCAGTTAAGACAAGAATTGTCGCCCGAGATTAAAAATATGAAAACAACAAGCTACAAAGATAAACCAAAGCAGGATCTGATAAAAACTCTCGGCGAGAAGCGCGAAGCTTTGCGCAAACTGCACTTCGGTACTTCTGGTTCCAAGACCCGCAATGTCAAAGAAGGTTCAAGTCTTAGAAAAGAAATTGCTCGCATCATGACAGAGCTAACTTCAATAAGACATGGAGTAGAAACTAAAAAATAATATGACCGAGAAAATAAACAGACCAAAAATTCTTTCCGGCATCGTCGTCTCCAACAAGATGAAGGACACCATCGTTGTCTCGGTTGAACGTTTTGTTAAACACCCGAAATACGGCAAATTTATAAATCGTCGCAAGAAATTTAAGGCGCACGACGCAGGTAACACAAAGAACATTGGCGATAAGGTCAGCATTAAAGAAACAAAACCAATTTCTAAAGACAAGCATTTCGTAGTAATATAACCAATCTTTATGGTACAGCCACGATCCATCGTTCAAATAGCAGACAATTCCGGAGCAAAGCTCGGGCGAGTTTTCAAAGTGCTTGGGGCTTCCAAAAAGCGCTATGCCTCTATTGGAGAGCTGGTAGTACTCTCGGTTCAAAAAGCTGAACCAAGAAAACAGGTGAAAAAGAAGGATGTTCTCTATGGTGTGGTAGTAAGGCAACGCGCCCCATTTCGTCGCAAGGATGGAACCTATGTCCGCTTTGACGAAAATGCAGTGGTAATACTTGATGCTTCAAGAAAGGAGCCCATGGCTGGCAGGGTCTTTGGTCCAGTGCCAAGAGAGATTGGAGAACTGGGTTTTCAGAAAATTATTTCTTTGGCACCAGAAGTAGTCTAGTTCGATGAACTCACTATAAATAAATTTATGCATGTAAAAAAAGGAGACAACGTAATAGTTTTGGCAGGCAAAGATAAGGGTAAAATCGGCAAAATTTTGCGTGCCTTTCCAAAGGAAAACCAAGTTTTAGTCGAAGGTGTCAACATGAAGAAGGTTCATGAGCGTGCGAAGAAAACTAGTGGCAAGGGTGCAGTGATAGATAAAAACTTTCCAGTACATGTTTCTAATGTAAAAATCCATGGAAAATCTTAACCCCTCGACCATGCTCGGGATAAAAGAAAAATCAAAAAAGGCGTTTGACGCTCTGAAGTCCACGCGCGGGTATAAAAACCACATGCAAGTACCAAGAATAATGAAGGTAGTTGTCTCAAGTGGCGTTGGTTCATTTAAAGATAAGAACAAATTTAAAATTGTTGAAGATCGTCTTGCTCGTATCACAGGGCAGAAAGCTTCTGTTCGTGGAGCTAAGATTTCAATCGCAAGTTTTAAGTCAAGAGAAGGAGACACCGTGGGGTATCAAGTTACTCTTCGTGGCAAGCGCATGTTTGATTTCTTAGATAGACTTTTACACATCGCTCTACCTCGTACCAAAGACTTTCGCGGTATCTCCCAAGATTCTGCAGATGAGATGGGCAACTACACCCTAGGTATCAAGGAACACAACGTTTTTCCAGAGACTTCAGACGAAGAGCTTAAAGATGTTTTCGGACTTGCCATCACCATAGTTACTACAGCCAAATCCAAGGACGAGGTCTTGGCCTATCTCTCTTATCTCGGGTTTCCTTTCAAGAAATAAGCTCTTAAGGGGAAAATCTTGAATGGGGAGGAAGATTGTGTTAAACTCTCCCTCAAGGCTTTGAGGCCTTTTTATTTCATATGGCAAAAACATCAGTCATAGCACGCTCAAAAAAGAAGCCCAAATTCTCTACTAGGGCAACTTTGCGATGTTTTCGTTGTGGTAGAAAGCGAGGTTATATGCGTGACTTTGATCTCTGCCGCATCTGCTTTAGAGAACTTGCTAACGAAGGCAAGATTCCAGGAGTAAAAAAATCTTCTTGGTAAAAACATGGACACCATTTCAAACATGATTATACAGATTAAGAACGCCGGTAACGTTGGTCATGAACGCGTTCTCGTACCTTACTCAAAATTAAAGTACTCTATTGCCGAAGCTCTTAAGAAGGAGAATTTTGTAAAAGGTGTTGATACCGAAACCAAGAAAGGCAAGAAAATGCTTGCCGTAGAACTCTTTGTGGAAAACCGTGTGCCGAAAATCAAAGGGGTCCAAAGGATTTCTAAGCCCTCAAAAAGAATTTACAAGAAATCAACAGAGATTCGTGCCGTTAAAAACGGTTATGGCGCCCTCATCCTCTCCACTTCCCGGGGCATCATGTCTGGTCGAGAGGCAAAGAAGGCAAGTCTTGGTGGCGAAGCACTATTTTCTATTTGGTAATTTATTTTTATGTCAAGAATTGGAAAAAAAGTTATTAATCTGCCAGAAAAAACCGAGATCAAAGTCTCGGACGGTTCCGTTTCCGTCAAAGGTCCTTTGGGTGAATTAACGAGGGTTCTTCATCCAATGATAGAAGTTAAGGTAGAGGGTTCCGCCATTACCCTTAATCCAAAAAAAATTACCCTAGAATCCAGAGCTCTTTGGGGTACATATGCATCGCATATCACCAACATGATTTCTGGGGTTAACAAAGCATTTGAAAAGAAACTAATCCTAGAAGGCATTGGGTTTAAGTCGGAAGTTAAGGGAGACAAAATAGTTATGGCTCTCGGTTTCTCACACCCTGTTAATGTTGAGATTCCAAAGGGTCTAAAGGTGTCTGCAGAGAAAAACGTTATTTCTATCTCTGGTTCAGACAAAGAGATGGTGGGTCAGTTTGCTGCAAGACTACGAGCCCTCAAGAAGCCAGAGCCGTACAAGGGCAAGGGTATGCGTTATTCGGACGAGACCATTAGACGTAAGCAGGGCAAAAAATCAGTATAGTTCGACAAGCTCACTACAAGTAATATGCAAAACGCACGCGACAGAAAAAGAAAAAAGATTAGGGCAAAGATTTCTGGTACTTCAGATTGCCCTCGCTTATCTATTTTCAAATCAAACACGGCAATTTATGCTCAACTCGTTGATGATGATAAGGCCGTCACCTTAGTTGCAGCTCAAGGTGTTGATCCAGAAAAAGTAGGCATGGAAATTGCTAAAAAAGGTGTGGCTAAAAAAATAAGCAAAGTAGTCTTTGACCGAGGTGGCTATATCTACACCGGCAAAGTTTTGAAATTAGCCGAAGGAGCGCGAAAGGGCGGGCTAAAGTTTTAATAACAAAAATATGACCCAAGAGATACAAGAGACAAAAGAACCAAACACAAATATTCCTGAAGCTGTTACTCCAACAGCAGAGCCTACGCCTGTTCAGAGTGCTCCTAGAGCCCGAGAAGAAAGAGGAGGTAAGGGTAAAAGACAAGGCAGACAGAGCCGTCGTCGTGACCCTCGCACCAAACCAGAGTTTGACCAAAAGATTGTGAGTTTGCGAAGAGTGGCTCGTGTGATGGCTGGTGGTAGACGCTTTAGTTTCTCGGTTTCTCTGGTTGCTGGCAACAGAAAAGGTTCTGTGGGCGTGGGTCAGGGCAAAGCCTCGGACACTCCACTTGCCATAGAGAAAGCTTTTCGTGATGCAAGGAAAAATATGATTACTGTAAATACCACCAAGAACATGTCTATCCCACACGATGTTGAAGCCAAGTACGCTGCCTCTAGGGTGAAAATTATGCCAGCACGTGGCAAGGGTATTCTTGCAGGAAGTTCTGTTCGCACCGTTTTGGAACTCGCTGGTCTTAGAGAGATTGGCGCTAAACTTCTCTCAAGAAGCAAAAATAGTTCCAACAATGCTCTAGCTGCCATTAAAGCACTGGAGATGCTTAAGACCACTAAGATAAAAGACCGCTAACATGCAATTTCATAACCTTAGATCTAAGACTAAAAGGAAACGTTCTCGACAAGTCGGGCGAGGGGGTACTCGCGGCAAGACTTCTGGACGAGGCACCAAGGGACAAAATGCTCGTGCCGGTCGCAAGAAACGACCAGAATTGCGAGATATAATTAAGCGTGTGCCAAAACTTCGTGGTCGAGGCAAATCATCTCTAAAGTCTTTCCAACCAAGATTTAAAGGTGCCGAGCTTAAGGCTTTCCTAAAAGAGAAAAAAAGTAAAAGAGGAAAGATTGTTTAAACAAAATGAATAAACTTATTGAGAAGTTAAGATTAATCTTCGGAGACCAGTCGCTTCGGAAGCGAATATTTTTTATTCTCGGGATTTTAGTTATTTCTCGTCTTTTTGCCATCATTCCTATCCCAGGGATTGATGCGATGCGTCTCCAGAGTTTCTTTGCTGGAAGCGAGTTCTTGAATCTTTTGAATCTATTTTCTGGTGGCGGTCTTTCAAACCTTTCTGTGGTAATGCTTGGTGTCGGCCCATACATCACCGCCTCAATCATCATGCAACTTATGACAGTGATGATTCCAAAACTAAAGGCAATGTATCAAGAAGAAGGGGATGCAGGTAGAAAGAGATTTACCCAATACTCTCGCATGCTTACGGTGCCCCTAGCCATCATTCAAGGTTACGCGTTTATCAAACTCTTGCAGGGTCAGAGTATCTTGCCACCACTGCCTCTCGGTACATTTATAGTGGACATCGCTGTTATTGTCGCAGGCTCTATGCTTCTCATGTGGCTCGGTGAGCTTATAACCGAGTTTGGGATAGGTAACGGCGTTTCTCTTATAATCTTTGCGGGTATCGTCTCTCAATTGCCGACAGTTACAAGCCAACTTATCTTTACCTTTGACGTAGCACAACTTCCTATCTATATCATCGGACTTCTCGTTTCTCTTCTCGTCATCTTTGGGGTAGTGGTAGTCACAGAAGCCGAGCGACCCATACCTATTACTTATGCCAAGCAGATAAGAGGCGGGAAAACTTATGGCGGACTCTCCACTTACCTGCCACTACGCGTAAACCAAGCGGGTGTTATCCCAATCATTTTTGCCCTTTCCATCCTTCTTTTCCCTCAAATGATTTTCCAGTTTTTGAGCCAATCTAGCGTAACTCTTATTGCTAGCGCCTCTAGCTTTGCCCTAGCCCTTCTTGCTAATAACTGGTTCTATACTTCCGCCTACTTCGTCTTGGTCTTTCTCTTTACTTACTTCTATACCGCGGTCACCTTTGACCCAGACTCTGTTGCCACTAATCTTCAGAAGTCTGGTGCCTTCGTGCCAGGAGTGCGCCCAGGTGGAGCCACAGCCGAATACATTGGTCGCGTCTTAACTCGTCTAACTCTCGTTGGTGCGCTCTTTCTTGGCACCATCGCAGTCTTACCGCTAATCTTGCGCTCTCTCACAGGTATCCAAGCTCTTGCTATCGGTGGCACAGCTCTTCTCATCGTAGTCTCTGTAGTGCTCGATCTTATAAAGAAGATTAACGCACAAGTTTCGGTACGTGAGTACTAAAAATGCTTCACACAATAATCTTTATTGGTCGCTCCGGTTCTGGTAAAGGTACACAAGCAGGTCTTCTTAAAGACTGGATTAAAGAAAACGATAAAGAAAATCGCCAGATTCTTTATGTTGAAACGGGAGATCATTACCGAAAATTTGTCGGCTCAAAAACTTTCTCGGCAAAACTTGCTAACGCTGTTTATGAGAATGATGAACTGGCGCCAGATTTTATTGGTTGCTGGCTTTGGGGCGATGTTTTGATAAATGAACTGGAAGAAAATATGCATCTTGTTTTTGACGGAGCTTCCCGAACTCTTCTTGAGGCACAAGTTTTATCCTCAGCCCTTAAATTTTACAAACGCGAGAAACCGACAGTTATCTATATCAACGTTTCAAACAAGTGGTCAGACGACAGGTTGCTTGGTCGCGGTCGAGCCGACGACCGCTCTCTTTCCAAAATAAACAAACGTCTGAAGTGGTTTGATGATGAAGTTCTTCCTGCCATAGAATATTTTAAGAAAAATAAAGCCTACCGCTTCATAGAAGTAAATGGCGAACAGAAAGTTGAGAAGGTGCATTCCGATATTGTTTCCGCCTATGATCAAGCTTAAAACTCAAGAGGAAATAGAAATCTTGAAAGAGGGAGGCAAGAGGCACGCAAACATTTTGAAAACCCTCTCAACCCTTGTTAAACCAGGTGTTTCAACAGCTTTTCTTGAAGAAGAAACCCTGCGCATGATAAAAGAAGGAGGCGACAAGCCAGCTTTTTTGGGTTACAAACCAGCGTTTGCCAAGAGAGCCTTTCCTGCAGCTCTCTGTGTTTCTGTAAACGACGAGATAGTTCATGGTATACCAAACGAGAAGCCAAAAATCTTAAAAGAAGGAGACATTGTTGGCATGGACTTGGGCATAATACACAAAGGTCTTATCACTGATGCTGCTGTCACTGTGCCGGTGGGCAAAGTAGATAGAGAGTCAGAGAAACTCATTGAGACAACAAAAAAAGCTTTGGCCCGTGGCATTGAAGCAGCCAAGCTCGGAAAAAATATTGGGGACATTGGTTTTGCGATAAGTAAGGCAGTGGAAGGTACCGGCTTTAGCATTGCCGAAGATTTGGCAGGACACGGCGTTGGACACGAGGTGCATGAAGACCCATATGTTCCAAACTTTGGTACTTCTGGTCAGGGTGAGAAACTGGTTTCAGGACTTGTCCTTGCTCTTGAGCCGATGGTCAATGTTGGTACGGGGAAAATAAAATTTGTAAGTGATGGATACACCATAAAGACCCGTGATGGCAAAAAAAGTGCCCACTTTGAACACACTATTGCAATTACAGAAAAAGGCACCATAATATTAACCCAATGACACATCCGAAACACGAGAAAACATTTGTCGCCATAAAGCCCGATGGCATACAGCGCTCCCTTATCGGAGAAATTATCAAGCGTCTAGAGCGTGTGGGATTGAAACTCGTAGCTCTCAAGATGCTTGTGGCTAAAGAAGACCAGATAAAGAAACATTACAATAAGCTTGATGAGAAAATTAGAAATAATCTTGTTCCCTACATGACCAGTGGCCCTATCATTGCCATGGTTTGGCAGGGGGCTCACTCGGTAAAGCTCGTTAGAAAGATTGTTGGCTCTACAGAACCACTTACTTCTGACGTTGGCACTATAAGAGGGGACTTGGTTTTGGACTCATACGCTGTTTCAGATGCAGACGGCAGAGCTGTGAGGAACTTGATACATGCTTCTGGTAATGTTCTAGAAGCAGAAGAAGAGATAAAGCACTGGTTTAGTCCCGAAGAGCTTATAAACTACCGCCTAGTGGCCGAAGAGATACTTTATGACGTTAATTTAGACGGCTATTTGGAGTAGGGCTATTTGATAAATAAAAATAAGGGGAAATACAGAATATTTTTAAGTAAAAGTCTATACGATATCAACAGCTTTTTTATAATCTTAGGATATAATAGTAACAGGGTTATTTGAGGTATTATCTAGCTAAAATATTTTCAGGGAGTCTAAATCATTTCAGCCCTTGGGTTGAAATTGCAGACACCCACCTAGTTTTTAAACTAGGGTATACCAAAATAACCCCACAAAAGAGCTCCGCACCCGCGGAGAATTTTTGTTAAAATGAGGCTGTGAAAAAATATTCACTTCTTTACATCACCCTTACCCTTATCGTCATCATAGGGGTGCTCCACTTAGCGGCACAAGTGTTTTATTTCTACTGGACTCTTTGGTGGTTTGACATGGTGATGCACTTTTTGGGCGGACTTTCTGTCGGACTATTTGCTATTTGGTTTTTCTTTCACTCAAATCTTTTTTTCAAGCGAATGCCAAAAAGGTCAGAAGCAGTTTTCCTCGCCCTTGTAGCAGTTATGGTTGTGGGTGTTAGTTGGGAAATTTTTGAATACGTAAACGATATCTCCATAGCCACGGAAGGTTATGCTCCAGACACTTTTCATGACTTACTTTCTGATGTCTTAGGCGCCAGTCTCGGCGGCGTGTTTGGTTCGCAAAAAAAGCAGGTTACCTAACGGACTCAATAATTTTTTTGAAAACTTCTGGGTTCTCGAGCGCAACTTGTGCAAGCATTTTTCTATTTAGTTCAACATTCTTTTTCTTCAAAAGAGGGATAAATTTTGAATATGATAAACCATTTTGTTTCAGAGCTGCGGAGAGGCGCACATTCCAGAGACGACGGAAATCTCCCTTCTTATCTTTCCTGTGAGCGAAGGCATAAGTACCTGCGTGGAAAATTGCTTCGTTGGCCTGCCTCTCTTTCTTGGAGCGACCATAGCGGTAACCCTTCACCTTGCGGAGAATATTTTTTCTTGATTTGAGTGCGTTTACGCCTTTCTTTACTCTGGTCATGGGACTATATGTTTACTAGATAGCGGCTCTTAAGTTTATTAGACATATGAAATGGGACATCACGGTTTTTGCCGGCTCTCACTGCTCGGCGCTCCTTAGCGTTGAAGTGATTCTGCCCCGCTTTACGGGCAATAAGCTTACCTTTCTTGGTACGCTTGAGGCGCTTGGTATAAGACTTATTCGTTTTCATCGCCATATTAAGCTTTATATCTTACCTATTTTGGCTTAAATGTCTAGTTTAGCCGTCCGCCTGAGTAGGCGGATTAGGCCTAAGCCTTCTCTATGATAATAGTGATTCCTTTAGGGCTTTTCTTGGCGGAGTCAGCAATCTTGTATTCCACGGTCACAAACTTAAGCATGCGTTCAAGACGTTCGCCTAGGAACTTCTCATCCATATATTTTGCTCTACCAGGGAGGAAGAGGTTTACCTTAACTCGGTGACCCATAGAGAGCCACTCACTAGTTTTCTTCGCTTTCAGTTCCAAGTCATGATTCCCTGTGCCAAGTTTGACTTGCACACTTTTTACTTCTGTTGAGTGGGACTTCTTAGCAAGCTTTCCCTTTTTATTTTCTTCATAAAGATATTTACCAAAGTCAGCAATCTTTGTGATGGGTGGGGCAGCATTCGGAGAAATCTCTATGAGATCAAGCCCGAGCTCCTCGGTTTTCCTCAAAGCTTCCTCAAGAGTGAGGATACCTAGGTTCTCTCCTTTCGGTCCTATAACACGAAGTTCGCGCGCTCTTATCTGCTGATTAATGCGGGGTTGTTGCAATGTCTTATTTACTAGTAGAGAGATTATACACTAGTCTCTGTTTACTATCTAGGCGTCCACGACTACAATATAGCTATGGAATACAAGCACAATCCGCCGACGCTTCAAGAGTTAAGACACACGAGGAAACCGATAGAACAACCACACATGGTGGTAAGGGCAAACTTCTCGCCCCTAGAACATTTTGCTCTTAAGATAACGAGAGGGGTGGGTACCATGGGTTTTTTCTTTATCCTGACTTTTTGGACTATCGGTTGGATATTCTGGAATATATTGGCACCACTGGAGTTTCGCTTTGATCCGGCACCAGCATTTGTTATATGGCTTTTCGCCTCAAACATTTTGCAACTCATCCTTCTGCCACTCATTATGGTGGGACAAAATTTGGAAGGGAAGTTTGCCGAGAGACGCGCCCAAGCAGACTTTGAGATAAACAAGAAGGCGGAACACGAGATAGAGGTTATAATCGCTCACCTAGAGAACCAAAACGAACTACTTCTGGAGCTAACTAGAAAACTTGATAGAAAGTAGACATGTGTCTTATTTTGTGTTAGACTGGATTGGTGTGTAGGGTCGCATTGTCGCAGGACCTAGTGAATAAACTTCACTCCATGTCGGGACGTCTAGGGGCCCCCTCCAAGATGTCGGTTCGCCATCGACTCCTACCGCGGCCGCGCGGTCTCTTGCGCGGTCCTTTTTATTTTATAATTTTCTGTTAAGATTATAGGTAAGTGGGCGGGCGTAGAGTCTCAAAGATGTTGCATCCCCGAACCTTGGTCCGACACTCCCTTCTGGACCACGCTCTGCGAGACTTACGTCCCGCCCACGCCACACGAGACTGCGCTTATGTGCAGTCTTATTATTTACAAACACGTTTGTAAGGAATAGCATTAAAGAACGTCTTCTAAGGTGCGTGTAGCCACCAAAGGCACCGATAGTTAGGATTATTAACTCAAAAAACATTATATGAACCGAAAAAATCTTTTTACAGCGACAATTATTAGCATCATTCTCTTAGCACTTTCTGTTTCAGTATCATATGCGAAAAATGGAGCGGATGATGGCACACCTGATCAAGGACCAGGCGACTTCAATGTCAACGGAACTCTGTCATCAAACTCTGCAGACGACGATGACGGAACCCCAGACCAAGGACCCGGCGATTTTAATGCTGACGGCACTGCTGTTACAGAGGACGACGATGATGACGATGGCACACCGGACCAAGGGCGGGGCGAAGATGATTCAGATGATTCTCTTGATAGCGATGATGACGTCGACGATGACGGTGATGAGGACAGCGATAATGATGATGACGAAGATGGCGAAGGGGAGAGGCACCGCAGCAGTGTCGCCGACATTGTTTCCTCACTTGAGGATCTTGCCGACAAGGACCGTGGCCACGGCAATGATCTTAGAAAGATTGCCCTTGAGCAAGCTTCTTCAAGCGAAGAATTAAGCAGAAGCATGGATGAAGTTGAGAAACGCAATGCGTTTCTTGAGTTTCTCTTTGGCGCAGACTTCAAGAACATTGGGACATTAAGAAGTGAACTCGTCAGAACCCAAAACAACATTAACCAACTTGAAAGAGTCAGAGACGACGTTACTAACCCAGACTTACAAGCAAGTATTGATGCTCAAATTGCTGCGCTACAGAAAGCAAACGATGACGCGGTGGCTTTCGTAGAAGAGCACGAGGATAGCTTCAGTATCTTTGGTTGGGTTGTCAAGTTGTTCCAATAAAATAGCACCACTCTGTCAAAACCTTGTTGGGAAACCAGGTTTGCTTTTATCTAGTATGGGGGTATCCTAACCTTAGGAAGCATAATTAACCGTCGGCAACAATCGGAGGGCTAGGACATGGACATGCCAACCGAAAAGCTGTCACGAGACGAATTCAATCGGTTCTTTGTCCGATATAAGAAAATACACTACAGACAGGGTGTCACAGGATGTGTTTGCAGGGAATGTGGCGGAGATATATTGGACGTTGGGGCAGAGGTCTCAATCCACTACGCCGACTTCGGCAACAAATGCTCCGACTCTGGAGAGATACAGAGTTTCGGGCTCCCTTTCTGTCCAACCTGCGAGGGCATGCCGAAAAAGAGACGTACTTGTATACACCTACAGGAATTTCCACCGGGAACCATCTTCAACTGATAAGTTTTCTATGGAAAGGAGAAGAAGTGAGAAACTTTTTCGTAAGAATTGACCACGCCGTCTCACCATCGCTTTGGCTTTCCATTGCCACTGGTGGGATAGTCGGCACCGTGCTTTCCATCGTCGTCTACCTCAACTAGTGCGCTGCATCTCTTAACCCCGCCGAAAGTTCGGCGGGGTTTATCTACAACGATTTTAATATTTTTGGTTACTTCCTAGTGATATACTTATCTTATGAATCTAAGCAAAGCGATAATTCCACTCATAAAAGGGGATGTCGCCGATGATGCCGAAACGCTCAAGAAATTTAGCCACGACACAAGTATTTTTGAGATAAAGCCCGCTCTAGTTGTGTCACCCAAAGATGCCGATGATGTCTCGGCACTTGTACGATTTGTCGCAGAGACGAAAAAGGGTGGCGAAAATATTTCTCTCACTGCCCGATGTGCCGGCACCGACATGTCCGGGGGTCCTCTGACCAACTCTATTGTTGTTTCGTTTACCAAGTACATGAACAGATTCTTAGGTATAGAAAAAAACGAGGCCATAGTCGAGCCGGGAATGTATTATCGTGACTTTGAAAAAGAAACTTTGGCAAAAAGTGGTTCCATCCTCGCATCTTACCCAGCTTCGCGAGAACTCTGTGCTCTGGGTGGCATGATTGCCGACAACGCTGGCGGAGAACTGACGCTCCGATACGGCAAAACCGATAAATTTGTTAAAGAACTTGATGTAGTTTTATCTGACGGCTCAAAGGCGACCATGCGAGCGCTTACAAAATCAGAACTTGAAAAAAAGAAGGCGGAAAAATCTTTGGAAGGGGAGATTTATACCAAGATGGATGAGCTTTTGGAGAAAAATCGTAAGGCGATAAGAGCCGCCCGTCCAAATGTTTCAAAAAATTCCGCAGGCTACGCTCTCTGGAATGTGGTGGACGAGAAGCAGAACACCTTTGACCTCACCAAACTCATTGTCGGCTCTCAAGGAACACTCGGACTGGTTACCAAGGCAAAACTGGAGCTCATTAAGCCGAAGTCTCGTCGCGCCATGCTTGTCGTCTTTCTCTCGGACCTAGGCAAACTTCCGGAAATTGTAAAGAGGGTGCGAAAGTTTGACCCAGAATCGTTTGAATCCTACGACGACCACACATTTAAATTGGCGGCGAAATATGGTTATGAATTTATAAAAAACATGGGGCTAAGGCAAGCCATTTCACTTGCCTTCGCCTTTATCCCCGAAGTTTGGATGGCCATAACCGGTGGGATACCCAAGCTCGTTCTTCTTGCCGAGTTTGCCGAAGATACGGATGAAGAGGCGCAAAAGAAAGCGCATCAAGCCCGTGAGACACTCAAAGATTTATCGGTCTCTACCCAGATTGCTCTCGGCTCTATGGAGAAGAAATATTGGAAAATAAGACGCGAGAGCTTCGCCCTTCTTAGAAAGCATGTTCATGGCTTGCATGCCGCACCATTTATCGACGACATCGTCGTTCATCCAGACGACTACCCTAAGTTTCTGCCCGAACTTGCCACACTTTTATCCCAATATGACATCATGCACACTATCGCAGGGCACATTGGAGATGCTAACTTCCACATCATCCCTCTAATTGACCTCGGTAGACCCGAACACAGAAAAGCAGTCATGGAGCTCACGCCGAAAGTCTATACGCTCGTGGCGAAATACAAGGGCTCAATAACAGGTGAGCATGGCGACGGCATTATCCGCACCCCGTATCTCAATTTGATGTATAGCACAGAGATTTTAAAACTTTTTGCGGAGACCAAAAACATCTTTGACCCACAAAACATCTTTAACCCAGGTAAAAAAGTTGGGGGTACTATCGCCGATATAGAAAAGTTTATGACAAGGCCAATACCCGTGCCTAAACCAGTTTAAGCAAGTGAAGGAGGAAGAATCCCGCGATAGCAAGGACAGAAAGGATTACAAAAATCGCTTCTAAGAAAATAATTTTTGAAAGAGGTGGTTTCTCGCTTTTTATAAATCCTAAAACAATGCTCAAGAAGGCGAAAAGTCCGAGCGAAAGAGCGCCCTTGCCGAGCCAGTGGTGGTAGAAGGTGGCTTTAAGCCAATTTTTCAGCGCTGGAACTTCCTCGGCGGTGATAATAAGTATCGCAAGCATTATCACTGTCGCCATAACCGCTATAGCGACCGAACGAACCCAAGTCTGTTGTGGAGAGTTTGTCATATTGATCCTGAGACAAAGATACCAGAGGCAGCGACCGCAACACCGATGACGAAGGCAACGAGGGTGAGGAAGGCCGTCTTTTTTCTAAGCTCGTCGTCTGGGTTATTTTTAAGATAGGTCACAGAAAGTGCAATGGAAAGTGCTACAAATGGTAGCACCAAGAAAATATGTTCCTTCGTCTCCATGAAAAAGTTGTGAGCAAAGGGCGCGTTACCTGCAAGGATTCTTGGCTTCACACTTGTGCCGTAGTAGGTCACGTAGTAATACGCCGAAGTGCCCCAAGAAATGAGATACATCACAAAAGCCGACCACGCCAAGCGCATGATAGAGGCGTAGTCAGGTGTCTTCTTTAGAATGTGCATCAGGGTGACGTTATGAAGTCCGATACCGAGCACTCCGGTTAAAACATGGACGACAAGAAATGTGGCAAGAGTTGTGGTCATGTTATTTGCCTAGGGCCATGAAGGCTGTTTCTGATAAATTCCAAGACAAAACCCACAAGTATCGTGGCAATAGCGAAGTAGAGAAGTAGTTCAAGATATGAGGCGCTGGTTTTGCCTATAATTCCCAAAATGAGGGCGGTGTACCAGCCCGTAAGCGAGACGGCAGCGCCGACCGCGAGAGGGATTTTACGAATCTGGAGGAGAAGGGCGTTTGTCACAAGTACTCCGACGACCGTCATCTTCGCCCAGAAGGTTGGACTTGAAAGGGGCTCAACGTACTCCGTCAGGCGCATGTAGAGGAGGAAGCCAAACCCCGATACAACAAGGATAAATAATCCTATACGAAGCACGGTAAAGGTTATTGTAAGAGTCTTTCGTTCATCATCGGAGAGGATGTCGTCGCTATTGAAACGGGCGTAGTAGATTTCGGCAAAGGTTGCGGCACCAACTCCGAGAACAGTACCGATAATGTGGACAACTACCAAAAGTTCGTAGAAAGTCATACACACTAAGTATACTAAATTAAACGGACAAGAGTATAATTAAGTGTATGGCATTATTTAATAAAAGAAATTTGGTTATAGGGATTCTCGTGGTTTTGGTGGCAGCACTTGCGTATCGCTACGTAGTGAAACCAGAGACAGAAGAAGCGGATTCTGCCTTTGTTCGTGAAGTAAGCACCATAGCTTCATTTGAAGTGCCCGATGGCACCGACAAAGTGCGCTTCACCCTCGGTCTTGATGACGACGGGAGAGTAATCTCTGTGAAGACGACAGATGTTCTCGCGGGGGACACTGCCGACGAGCACATGGTTGAGTTTTCCAACAACCTTCTCGTCATGATTCAAGGCAAGAAGCTAAGTGAACTCACAAACATCGACCGAGTTGGCACTTCTTCTCTCACAACCAAGGCATTCAACTCTTCTCTACCAGCCCTTAAGGCACAGATCTAAATGGAAGATAAGAGTGCAGGCTTCCAGTTCACCGGTATCGGGACGAGTTGGTGCGTTCTTATAGACGGCGAGGTTTTGGACAAAGATACTCGTGAGAAAATTTTGGATTATGTTCAAGTCTTTGATAACCGTTTTTCCCGTTTTATAAATACTTCGGAAGCATCGAGCTTTCGCAATTCTCCAGCGGGCAAGTATCCTCTCTCTAGCGAGTTTGCTCTGATACTCAAGCGTGCAGACGAGCTTCGCGAACTCACAAGTGGACTCTCGGACCCTGCGGTTGGTGCACTCTTAGAACTTGCGGGTTACGATTCGGACTACAGCATGTCTCCGAAGGCAGACCTCAAAAACTTTGTCCTGCCGAAGTGGCAACTTGACGGAGAGACTCTGGAGCTTGACCGCGGAGCGGTCTTTGACATCGGCGGGATGGGCAAGGGCTATCTCATAGATAAAATTGCCGAGATTTTGGAAAAAAATGGATACAGGCATTACATGGTGGACGGCGGTGGAGACATTTTTGCCACGACAAAATCTGACGGAAGTCCGTGGAGGGTGGCGATAGAGTATCCGGGTAAACCAGACATGGCAGCTGGTGTGGTAGAGCTTAAGAATCAGGGACTTGCGGTCTCGGACACCTTCAGACGCAGGTGGGGAAACTGGCACCACATAGTCCACCCGGTTTTGAAAACTCCTGTTGAGAGTGTTTTGGGTGTCGCGGCAGTTTCTGGAAACGCTTGGGATGCCGACTCTGCTACTTCAGCACTCTTTTTTGCCGATGAGGACAAATACTCCGCAGTCGCCGATGCCTTTGGTGCAAGTTATCTTGTTTTTAAAAGTGACGGCAGGACGCGCGTCAGTAAAAACTGGAAAGGAGAACTATTTGTATAAGAGAAAATTTACTAGATACCTTTGGCACCGAGCTCTGATACATCCTTGACCCAGTCGTCATGCTTTTTTTGGTCTGCGTGTTCGCACGGACCCATGGTAGTGACTTCCACATCCATACCGGAGAAACCCAAAATGCCTCGCGAGATTTCGTTGGTATAGTCGCCGTACTTTAAGCGGGTCATGAAGGGACTATGCGCGCCGTCGATGACTATAACTCTTGCGGTCTTACCCTTGAGTAACTCCTTTACATCATCTGTCTCTTTATCAAACGAGAAGGCAAAACCTGGGAGCCACATGCGGTCAAACATTCCTTTGAGTAAAGCTGGCATACTCGTCCACCAGTTGGGGTAGAGGACCACGAAGTGGTCTGCCCAACGGACGTTCTCTTGAACTTTGAGAAGGTCGGGTTCAAGAGCTTGAATCTTCGTATAGCCCTCGTGGAGAACGGGGTCAAATTTCAATTCACCGAGGTTGAGACGTCGTACATCATGTCCTGCTTCACGAGCCGCCTTTTCATAGACATCACCGAGTTCGGCGGTGAAACCCTTGAGGTGCGAGTGTCCGACGAGTAAGAAAATTTTCTTTTTTGAATTCATAGAGACAGTATATCGTATTTTTATCCCCTTTTTATAAAAGAAAACCGTCTAGCTCATCGGGCTAGACGGTCCGGTGTGGGTGCGACCGGAAGTGTTTATCCAACTTGCCCCAGATAATCCATCTTTTACAGTCCAAGCACTGGATGTCTCGTTTCTTGCAACAAATCTTGCAAGGAGGGGCACCCATTTTTATGTGGCATTCGCATTCACACTCGTATGCCTCAAGTGTCCTAATCATGGCACCTCCTTCGTGTCTAAAGGAAGACTACTCCCGTCTTTTATAAAAATCAAATTTTTTCTGAGCTATAATTGACTTTTGTTTATTACCGTGATATTGTCGAGATGGACTAACTCACTTGGGAGAAACAACAATGTTAGCGTACCTCGTTCTCGCCCTAATTATTGTCACCTCATCCGCCATGGTCTGGTTCGGCATGAGATTTTCCTACGAATTGGACGGACGCGGTCCCATCGTGATCTTGTTCCGGTCATTTGGCGGTTGCCTGCTCTCACTCTTCGGCATGTGGGGTGTCGTGATTGGGCTCTTGGGTCTGACCATCCACACCCTGATGATGACTGACCCGGTGATTGCCGCCAGGCTTCTCGGTCTCGACTACTGACCAAAGCCGGCCAACCCGAAACCCCGCGACTATAGCGGGGTTTCATTTTATAAAAATAAAACCGTCTAGCCCGATGAGCTAGACGGTTTGTCGTTCATGCATGACGGGAAGTGTAAATACATTTTCCCATCAACAATCCATCTTCCGCACTTCTTACACTGCTCTTCTTTGTTTTCGACGCAGGTTTTGCAAGGATGGGCCTTTCTGTCTTCGTGACAGCTATGCTCGC
The DNA here is from genome assembly GCA_964357635.1 of uncultured Candidatus Saccharibacteria bacterium. Lineage (GTDB taxonomy): Bacteria > Patescibacteriota > Minisyncoccia > Phycocordibacterales > Zambryskibacteraceae > UBA5004. The sequence goes on from CAYHLZ010000005.1 coordinate 35,033, forward strand.
ATTCGTGGGGTACGAGAGTTCTGGACATGAGACCTCCGAGGTTGTCTGGGGGAGAAGATTACTCTTTGCTTGTGTAAAAATCAAATTTTCCTGTGTTAGAATATTTCGAAATGCACAAAATCATTCGCTTCATCGCTTCTTACTGGCCGTGGCTCAATCGCTTAATCTACCGCCCGTTCAGAGGTGCACGCAGAGGTTACTGGTATCGACTGCCGTGGAATAGCTCTGGGGGTTATCCTGCATAAACGCATAGAGAGGTTATTTCCAAACTTTTTGATATAGTGGTGGAGGAAGTTTCGCACCACCCGAAAAAGAGGAGGGAGGATGCTCAAACCGGACTTCAGGCTTATCTGGCAGCGTATTATGGAAAGGATTGTGGAGGAAGCGAGGGAAACGGATCCCGAAGGTGCCGAGAGGCTCCAAGAGATATCGGACGAGTTTACCAATCTTCCGGACGAGGATTTCCAACTGTGGCTTGAAGTAGTCTCGGGAGATCCCCAAACTCTCAAGGAAGCGTCGGAGGCGCTCGCCTCGCAGATGAACGATGAGCTTACCGTCAAGCTCGCCAAGTTTTGCATCAGAGCCGTGGTCTCTGGCATGAACGACGAAAACCGCATTCAAGAAGAAGAGATTGCATTGCTCGAGATATCAAACCCCGGCCTCCAGAACCACCACTAGAGACCCGCAACGCGGGTCTCTTTTTTATCCCGTTAGAAGTTTACTAACAATTAATTATCATCAGACGCCGCACAAGCTGAACTTCTAACGGGATTTATATAAAAAACCTGCCCACTCTCATTTTGGAGTAGGCAGGGTGTGGTAGTGTCCATGGCTCTTCACGTGGGCGTCGAAGTCTCCGCCGATATGCTTGCCACAGACACGGCACATGTCGACACAGCAGGCGGCAATATGCGGGACATTTCTGCCCTTGTGGCAGTCGCAGAAACATTCCCACCACTTAGGAATTTCCAAGTTTTTCAAGAGTTTCTCCTCATATCTTTCCGCAGTCAGACTACGCTCCATTTACACAAAAATCAAATTATAAAAACAACCCCCGCTAGGCGGGGGTTTCAAGGGGACTCCTTGCGACAGTCAGGGCAATGTTTGTTCACGAGATAATTCACGTGTGTTACTCGCCCGCAACCTAGGCAACGTTTTGCCAGTCCGACGAAGATAAATGCCTCCTTGTTCCAGAGCCCATGTTCCACAAGCCAAGGACTTTCTTCCTGATTCGGCGTTGCCACTTTTTGGT
>CAYHLZ010000006.1:0-19380 GCA_964357635.1 uncultured Candidatus Saccharibacteria bacterium
TCTCCGTTCGTCGGAGCGGGGCTAAATTTTTATAAAATATAAAATCACATATAATGTTTATGGCAAAAGAGATGTTATAATTTATTGAATATGGACGAAGAAGCAAGAGGCAAGATTGATAGACTCAGCGACAAACTCTATTCACGCACTCGTTATCGAGATCCTTCAGACAAGCGCGCCCCTGTTAAGAGTACGGAGTTGCCAAACGTGGAAGAACGTTGGCAGAGCCCTGAACTTGACGAGATGCTTAAACACGAACTTGTTGCACCGAGGATTAATCCTTTTATAAAAAAAGTCTTTATTTTTGCCATTTTGTTTTTTGTTGTGGCGATAGGGATTGCCGGATTTGTGTTTATGGGAGGATCAACTTTTATTTCCTCTAGGAACGTCAATATTTCTATCACTGGTCCAACGATAATATCTGCTGGAGAAACACTTGACCTAGGTGTTAGTATTTCAAACACCAATAATGCCGATCTTGAGCTTGTTAACCTCTCCATTCAACATCCACAAGGCAGTCGTAATCCCGATAACACGAACGAGTCCTTAACTTATACAAAAGAAGAGATTGGAGTGATTAAGGCTGGTGCCGAAACTACTCGCAACATGAGGATGGTTATGTTGGGCTTACCCGGCGAGACTAGAGAGGTAAAGTTTTCAATTGAATACAAGGTCAAAGGATCAAATGCAACGTTCTATAAAGATAAAATATTTGAGATTACAATTGGTGAGACGCCTATCAAACTCATAGTAGAGAACCCATCTTCTACTGTTTCTGGTGACAGTTTTACTACGACAGTTTCTATAAGTTTAGAATCAAATGATATTTTGAAAAATGTTGTACTGAAAGCTGAATATCCTTACGGATACAGCGTGCTTGATGCCATCCCGAAAGCTGTTACAGATAATAATATTTGGGCACTTGGAGATCTTTCTCCGGGAGACAAAAAAACCATTACTCTTAAAGGGAGACTTGTTGGGGAAGATAAGGAAGAACGCACTTTTCGCTTTTATGTAGGAGTTTCAGATGGGGCTAGTGTAAGTAATAATCTAAAAATTGTTGTAACTTCAACATTTAACACCATCGCCATAACCCGTAAAGCTGTTGACTTGAATATTTCCTTTAATGGCGAAAATACTACTTCTTATGTGGCTCCTGTGGCTCGTCCAGTTTCTACCTCCATAAAGTTTAAAAATAATCTTCCAGACAAATTACTCAACCCTCGTCTAGAACTTACTCTCTCTGGCTTGGCTTTGGACAAATCTTCTGTAACGGTTGGAAATGGAGGCCTTTATGATTCAGTCAATTCAAAAATTGTCTGGAATCTGTCCAATAACAGCAGTAAATCAGAACTTGCTCCGGGAGAAGGCGGGCAAGTAAGCATGAATTTCTCTTCTTTACCCTCTACATCTGCCTCGGAAGGAACTCGTGATGTTAAACTTAACTTTCTACTTACTGGCATACCTGTAGACACAGTTGGCCAACAACCAATAGCGGTAAACGAAACCCGTACTGTAAAAATATCCTCGCAAGTTAACTTTTCTTCCAAGATACTTCATTCGCTGGGCTCGTTTGCAAATACTGGACCTATTCCACCCAAGGTAGGAGAAGAGACTACTTACACTGCCAACTTTAGCCTTGGTAACACTCAAGGAAATTTGGCCGATGCGAAGGTGGTCGCAAGACTCGGACAGAATGTGAGCTGGTTAGGCGCATCTAGTTTTGCAAGTGAAGATATTTCTTATGATTCTTTGACCAACACGATAACGTGGGACATGGGCACACTTCTCTCCGACACAGGCTTTTCTTCCGCAGCAAGAGAAATTTCTTTCCAAATATCTCTAAAGCCATCTCTAGGTCAGGTTGGTACAGCACCCACTCTAATCACGGGCATCGTTTTTTCTGGCCAAGATACAATTACTGGCAATATAGTAAATGTTAGTCATCAACCCTTAACCACTAGTCTCGCCAATGACCCAGCATTTATCCAAGGAGATGATATAGTTGTTAAATAATGAAGAAAGAAGACCCGAAACTCATGGAAAAAATTGTCTCGCTTTGTAAACGTCGAGGGTTTATCTATCCAAGTTCGGAAATATACGGGGGCATAGCTGGATTCTGGAACTACGGACATTACGGAGTTATCTTGAAGGAGAACATCAAATGTTTGTGGAAACAAAGATTTGTATTTGACCGTGAAGATATGTTTATTACCGACACATCCATCATTAGCGCCCCTAAGGTGCTTGAAGCGTCTGGTCATATCTCTAATTTTGGCAACGAAATTTTCAAAACCCAAGTAGGCACAGGGGAGGAGACGGCAGTATCACATCTTCGACCCGAGACCGCCCAAGGTATTTTTGTAGACTTTAAAAATGTGGTGGACTCGCATCATCCAGCACTTCCTTTTGGTGTGGCGCAGGTTGGTAAAGCCTTCAGAAACGAGATTTCTCCAAGAGACTTTATTTTTAGACAACGAGAGTTTGAACAGATGGAATTAGAGTATTTCATAAGAGAGGCAGATTGGGAAAAATACTTTGAAGAGTGGAGAAAGACTATGAATAAATTTGCCAAAGAGATTGGTATAGCAAGAATACACGAACTCGATGTGCCAGAAGGTGACAGAGCCCATTATTCTAAGCGGACTATCGACTTTCAGTTTAACTATCCTTTTGGTCAGGCCGAGCTATGGGGTCTTGCTTATCGCACGGACTTTGACCTTAAAAATCACGGACTTGATTATCTTGATGAAACCACAGGAAAAAGAATTGTGCCTCATGTCATAGAACCATCTCTTGGGGTAGACCGTAGTGTACTTGCGGTCCTTCTCTCTGCCTATACAGAAGATGAGCTTGGTGGGGAGCCAAGAAACTATCTCAAACTTTCTAAAAATATTGCGCCTGTGCGTGTCGCAGTTTTTCCCCTACTAAAAAACAAGCCAGAACTAGTGAAGAAGGCAAGAGAGGTATACGCCATGGTCAAGAAAGATTTCTCCAGTATAGAATTTGATGATAATGGCAACATCGGCAAGCGTTATCGAAGGCAAGATGAGATCGGAACACCATTCTGCATCACTATAGACTTTGATACCCTTGAAGACGATACTGTGACCTTGCGCGATAGAGACAGCGGGGAACAAAGGCGAGTAAAAATTAAGGATTTGAAAGAAGCTCTTATTTAAGGTATTGTATTTTTCTAATGAATTTCAAAAAAACCACACTTCCAAACGGTTTGAGAGTTATTACTGTGCCGGTAAAAGGTAACCCATCTGTTATGGTTCTTGTGACTGTTGAGACTGGTTCTAACTACGAAACCAAAGCCCAAAATGGTCTATCACACTTCCTAGAACACATGTGTTTTAAGGGCACAACCAAGAGACCGAAAGCGAGCTTAATAGCCAAGGAATTGGATGCTTTGGGCGCCACAAACAACGCTTTCACCTCAAATGAGTTCACCGGTTATTATGCTAAAGCCTCAAAAAAACACTTCTCAAAACTTTTTGAAATAATTTCTGATCTTTATCTTAATCCGACCTTACCAGCAGAAGATTTGGAAAAAGAGAAAGGAGTGATATTGGAAGAAATTAGTATGTATGAAGATTTACCACAAAGAAAAATATGGTATGTACTTTCTGAACTTATGTATGGAGATGTACCTGCCGGTCGAAGTATTCTTGGTCCACGGGAAAATATAAAAAAGTTTAAACGCAAAGATTTTGTCAATTACAGAGATAAGCATTATGTGGCTTCTTCAACCGTTGTTATAGTAGCAGGCGATATCAACGAAACAGCAGTACTCAAAGAAGTAAACAAACATTTCAAAAATATTTCTCAAGGAAGCAAATCTTCTAAACTTGCGGTAAAAGAAAAACAAAAGTCACCCAGACTTTCAATACACAGAAAGAAAACTGACCAGACTCACATGATACTAGCCTTTCGTGCTTACAAGGCAAATGACAAGAGAGTCCCAGCTCTTAGTGTACTTTCTGCTATTTTGGGTCAGGGGATGTCCTCGCGCTTGTTTAATAAGCTACGTGACGAGATGGGGGCATGTTACTACGTCCGAGCCGGTAATGAGGAGCGCACAGATCATGGGGTCTTTACCATCTCAACAGGCGTTAACATTTCTCGTGTCAAAGAGGTGTTAAAAGTTCTTTTAGATGAATGCAGCAAGCTGACCAAAACACCTGTATCCAGTGAGGAATTGAAAAAAGTTAAGGAGCATATCATTGGGCATCTTTACATGGGCATTGAAACTACAGATGCAGCTGCAGAATTTTATGCCAACCAAGAAATTATTAATGGTAAATTGAAAACACCACAAGAATTTGAAAAAGAGGTTCGGAAAGTAACGGCAGGAGACGTCTTGAAAGTAGCGAAGGAAATATTTAGAAACGAAAAACTAAATCTTGCTATTGTTGGTGACATTTCCAATCCAAAGATGATGGAAAAAGCTCTTTTACTCAAATAGTGATATTATAATTTTATGGACAACAAGGTAAAGTGGGAGATTACTACCGGCAGTTGGGTGCGAGGCATGCTCGTTATGGCCATAGCCTACGCGCTTTTTCTCATTAACGAATTTATTCTGGTGCTTATAACTGCAGTTGTTATTGCTTCTGCCATAGAGCCTGTTGCCGCTTGGGCTAAGAAAAGAAGCATTCCGCGTGTGCCAACAGTAGTCTTCGTTTATCTATTTTCAGCACTTGGTCTTTTCGGCATCTTTTATTTTCTTCTGATGCCTCTTGTGAGCGATGTTTCAAGCTTTATAAAAACTCTGACAATATATTTCAATTCTGTTACCAGTGGCGGCATTCTCTCGGACATGTTTAGAACTCAAAACTTGTTTGGAGGCTTTGACACCCCTGCATTGGTGAAGGAAATGAGTGTTCATCTAAATGCTTTGTCTAACTTCCTTTCTCGGGGTGTGTTCTCAAGCCTCTCGTTAATATTTGGCGGGGTTTTGAATTTTATTCTTATAATAGTTCTTTCTTTCTATCTAGTGGCGCAAGAAGATGGTATTAGTAAGTTTCTCAAAATGATCACCCCCCTTAAGCGCGAGCAATATGTTATTGGTCTGTGGCGACGCTCACAAACCAAGATTGGTCTCTGGATGCAAGGTCAGCTTCTTTCCTCTGCCCTAGTGATGCTTCTTGTCTATATAGGACTTCTCTTTATTGGCGTTCCACACGCTCTTCTGCTTGCTGTTTTGGCAGGAGTCTTTGAACTTATCCCGATTTTTGGCTCTATTCTTGCCGCCATACCAGCTGTATTTATTGCCTATGTGTCTGGTGGTATGACCACAACCCTATTTGTTGCAGGACTTTATCTTGTTGTTCAACAACTAGAAGGGAATCTTATTTACCCACTAATAATGAAGAAAGTGATTGGAATTTCACCCATGGTTTCAATTACTGCGCTTGTTGTGGGTGGGACACTTGCTGGTTTTCTTGGTGTGCTTATCGCAGTGCCGGTAGCGGCAGCAGTTACAGAGTTTATTGCCGACTTTGATGCACGCAAACTTGCTCAACAGGCATCTGAAAAAGAATCTTCGTCTTAGAGATATGTCTAAAAATAAAAGTTTCTACATCACCACAACGCTTCCATACGTTAACGCAGAACCACATATTGGCCATACTTATGAGTTTCTAGCGGCAGATGTTATTGCTAGAAGTAAGGCGGATAGAGAGGTTTTTTTCAACACGGGTACCGATGAACACGGACAGAAAATTTTTAATGCTGCCGAAAAAGCGGGAGAAAAAGTCGAAAAATATGTTGAACGCTATCGCGAAGAGTTTAAAAAGCTGAAGGACCTGCTAAACCTCTCGGAGAATTTAAGATTTATTAGTACTCACAGCAAAGAACACATAAGGGCCGCCCAAGAATTGTGGAAAAGATGCGAGAATGATATTTACCAAAAAGAATTTGAAGGCTTGTATTGTGTTGGTTGTGAGCGCTTTTTGTCCAAGAGAGACATAGTTCTCGGTAAGTGCTCTATCCACGAGACGGAACCACAACTTCTAAAAGAAAAAAATTGGTTTTTTAAATTTAGTAAATATGAAAAAGATCTGCTCAAATATTTGGCTAATCCAGAAGCCATTATCCCAGATTGGCGTAGACTTGAGGCCATAGATTTCGTTAACGAAGGTTTGGAAGATTTTAGTATTTCTAGAGAGAAAAGCAGACTTTCTTGGGGTGTGCCTGTGCCAGGAGACGACACTCAAGTGATGTATGTCTGGTTTGATGCGTTGACGAGTTATATCTCAACACTTGGCTGGCCAGAGGATAAGAATGGTGATTTCAAGAAATTTTGGGAAGAAGGAGAAACACTCCAACTCGCAGGTAAGGATCAAATAAGATTTCAGTCACTCATGTGGCAAGCGATGCTTATGTCTGCCGGTATAAAAAATACTGACCAAATCTTTTACCATGGGTTTATAAATTCTGGTGGGCAAAAGATGTCCAAGTCTCTTGGTAACGTTATTAGTCCTCAAGACATGGTTAATAAATATGGAGTTGACAGCACTCGCTACCTTCTCTTGAGACATGTTAATCCCTTTGAAGATACAGATGTAACTTGGGAGAGATTAGACGAATGGTATGAGGCTGGACTTGCGAATGGGCTCGGTAATCTTACTGCTCGCATAATGAAAATGGCGGGGGATTACCTCAATTCTTCTGTCTCTGTTAACAATAAAGGCACAAAAGCTATTACTAAAAAAATCGATGAATTTAATTTTCAAGAGGCTCTTGGGTTAGTATTTTCAGCAATAGGCCTACTTGATGGTGAGATTCAAAATAAAAAACCTTGGGAGACAAAGGACACAAAAGTTATTACAAAGCTTGTGATAGAACTTGCACAAATTGCATCTGACTTGGCTCAATTCTTGCCAGAAACAAGTGAGAAAATATTGAAAGCAATTAAAGAAAACAAAAAACCAGAGAATCTTTTCCCTCGCTTAAGCTAATGCCTAAATACTTTGACGTACATTCTCACCTTAATTTCCCTGAATCTTGGATAGATTTTGATTCTGTTATAAAGAGACTAAAAGAGGCAGAGACTCACACTATAACCGTTGGAACAGACTTAGAATCTTCAAAAAAGGCCGTAGCCTTGGCAGAAAAGTATGATGAAATCTATGCTTGCATCGGCATACACCCCGTAGATGACCCGAGTCAAAGTTTTGATAAGCTCTCATTTGAAAAACTTGTTAAACACCCAAAGGTGGTAGCAGTCGGAGAGTGCGGGATGGACTTTTTCCACGCGAGCAAAGAACAGGATTATCTTAGACAAGAAAAATTATTTCTAGAACAACTTAACTTTGCCGTTCTTCACGAGAAACCCATTATGATTCACGCACGTAACGCCTATGAAGAGCTTTTAGAAATTCTTGAACCACTTAAAAAAATACACGGGAGTAAACTCAAGGGCAATGTGCACTTTTTTGCTGGCTCCGTTGAAATAGCAAAAAGATTTTTTGATATCGGTTTCACTCTTTCCTTTACTGGAGTTATTACTTTTGCTCGTGATTATGATGAAGTTATTAGATTGGCACCCTTGGAGAAAATAATGTCAGAAACAGACTCTCCCTATGTTACCCCAGTGCCGCATAGAGGTAAGCGTAACGAACCTTCTTATGTGAGCGAAGTAGTAAAAAAGATTGCCGAGATTAGGGGAGAGGACGAAGAGACCGTGAGAGCCGCCCTTGTCAATAACGCGCTTTCTATGATAGGCTAGTTCAACTTATGAGAAAATCATCAGCCGATAAAGAGGGGCTAACCGTCTACGAACTGGGCTATTTAATCCTGCCAAGTATCCCAGAGGACAAACTCTCCGATGCGGTTGATTTGATTGGAAAGGTGGTTAGTAAAGAAGGTGGTACGAAACTAGATTCTGAAGCACCGTTTAAACAAGACCTAGCTTATTCAATGTCAAAAACCATTGGTGCAAGTCGTTATGTGGTATCCGACGCTTATCTTGGTTGGATGAAGTTTGAAGTTGAACCAGAGAAAATTTCTTTAATTAAAGATGGAATAGAAAAAATTGGGGAAGTCTTGCGCTTTCTCCTTATTAAGGCTCCTCGCGAGTCTGCATTTACTTTTGCCAAAGCAGCAAGGGCTCGTGCAGAAAAGAAAGAAGAAACAGAACCTAGCCCAGTTGAGGAGGCGGTGCTAACATAAGGATATGTACTTCAACCGCGCCATCATTGTTGGTAATCTTACTCGCGACCCAGAACTTCGCTCTCTTCCTTCTGGGGTGCAGGTTGCAACTATTGGAGTAGCCACCAACCGTGTTTGGAAGGATAAAAATGGCGCAAAACAAGAATCTACCGATTATCACAATGTGGTGGTCTTTGGCAGACAAGCACAGACTTCTGCGCAATATCTACGAAAAGGGGCCTCTGTCTTGGTTGAAGGCAGAATACAGACTAGAAGCTGGGATGCCCCAGATGGAACCAAGAAATATCGTACAGAAATTGTGGCTGACAGAATCCAGTTTGGTCCTAGACGTGACGGTGCCCCGGCTGCTGATACAAAAGGAGGGGAGAGCCAAGAAGCTCCTCCAGAGGGCGCCATAGAGTATCCAGAAGAAAATATTAATGTAGACGACATCCCATTTTAAAATGAGAAAGCAAAACTATTTCAAGGAGAATAAGATTGAATACATAGACTATAAAGATGTTGAAACTCTTAAGAAGTTTCTGACACCTCACGCCCGCATTCAGTCCCGAAAACGATCTGGCGTACCTTCTAAGTTTGAACGGGAGCTTGCTACGGCTATCAAACGTGCTCGTTTCTTAGGTTTGCTACCATACGTTTCTAGTTAATTGGGTTATAATTTAGGTGTGCATATACCCTACTTCATTCAAGGAGTACTTTTTGGTCCAGTATTTATTGGATTAGCACTTATTTTGAAATTAATCTGCCCAGTCTCCAGTGGTGCTGGCTGTTTTGCAGACTACCTTGCAGTGCCAATTTTCTTACCTCTGATTTTTATTTATAAACTTGCAGGAGACGGGTTGGTTATGTCTCACGAACTGTGGTTCGTAGTTCTTTACTGGAGTCTTATTGGGCTTCTGGCTGGTCTTATACTCGATCTGCGTAAAGGCCGGTCTCAGTATTTACCCGAACAACATCCCCCTCTTTAATAAACATAGGGACAGAAATCTCGGTTCCAGTTTCAAGTTTAATCATTTTTGAAGCGCCTTGAGCGGTATTACCCTTCACTGCTGGGTGAGCCTCAATAACTTTTAAATCCATTTTTATTGGAAGTTTGACTCCAATTATTTTTTCACCAAAGAGCATTACATCAAGCAAGATATTTGGTTTGAGAAATTTAGCCCCCGGACCAATAACGGTTTCCTCGAGTTTAAATCTTTTTGAAGGATCTTTTTCTTCACAGAACCAAAACTCGCCTTTGTTGGTGTAAAGATATTTAACTGGCTTTTTATCAATTTCGGCCTCTTCAACTTTTTCTGAAACGTGGAAAGATCTCTCCGTCACCCGACCAGTGATGAGGTTTCTTAATTTAGTGGCGTTTACTGGTTTTCTTTGCTGCTTTCTGAAGACGTGAGAATCAATGACCTCCCAAGGTTCATTCTCAAGAATAATATATTTCCTCTCGGTGATTTCGCTGTATTCAAGCATAGGGGCTCCATTCTACGCATCTTTTAATTTTTGTCTAATTTCCTTGAGAATTTGATCTGAAACTTTTTTGTTTTCTCGGAGAAATTGGCGGGTTGCATCGTAACCACGACCAAGTTTGGTGTCGCCATACTCGTAAGAGTTACCTGATTTTTTCATAATGCCAAATTTTTCTCCCAAAGCAATGAGCTCTCCTTCTCTAGAGATGCCCTCGTTATACATTAGGTCAAATTCTGTTTGTCTAAAGGGAGCCGCCACCTTATTTTTAACAACCTTGACTCTGGTTCTGCCGCCCATAACCTCTTCTCCCTTTTTAATCTGAGCGATACGGCGAATGTCTAGACGAACAGAGGTGTAGAATTTGAGCGCCTTACCACCGGGGGTTGTTTCAGGATTTCCAAACATTACCCCTATCTGCATACGTATTTGATTGATAAAAATAACAATAGTTTTTGACTTTGCGACTATAGCAGTTAGTTTTCGCAGAGCTTGACTCATTAGGCGCGCCTGCTTGCCGACGTGATACGCCCCCATGTCACCCTCAATCTCATCTTTGGGTGTCAGTGCCGCGACAGAGTCAACAACGATTACATCAAGTTTTCCAGAGCGCACAAGAGAGTCCACAATCTCAAGAGCCTGTTCTCCTGTGTCAGGTTGAGAGATTAAAAGTTCGTCAATTTTTACACCAAGGCGCTTGCTGTACTCTGGGTCCATGGCGTGTTCTGCATCTATAAAAGCACAAATACCACCCGCTTTCTGAGCTTCAGCTATAACATGAAGTGATAAAGTAGTTTTCCCAGAAGATTCTGGACCAAAGATTTCAATAATCCTACCCCGTGGCAGACCTCCGACACCAAGCGCCGCATCAAGCCCTATAGAGCCCGTGGAAATGGCGTCTACTCCTACTTTGGGCCTGTCCCCAAGCTTCATGATGGCTTCCTCACCGAACTTTACTCTTATAGCATCAAGCGTGGTGTTGATGTTTCCTGCTTCCTTTTTGGCTTCTGTAGTTTTGTTTTTTGTCATTGGGATTTATTTTAATACCACCATCACACTTTTTGTAGTCTCTCGACCGAAGCGGTCACGAGCCTTCAGGGTCATTATACTTGTACCGCTTGATACTATCAATTTCTCACTCCAGTATCCTTTTTCATCTGTAAATATCTGACGATCATTTAAACTAATCCAAGAAACATTTTGAGCTCTACCCCCCAGAGCAATTCGTGGGTCAGTGACCACTTCACCGTCCTTGTGACTCTCAATAGAGACCCGTGGACCAAGAATAAGGAAGCGCGCTTGATAGAGAGAATAAATGAGAAGAAGCAAAAACAAGATGGCCAAAAATCCGTATTTTGGCTTTATGTCTATTTTCATTGAGTATTTTTTTCTTCGCCCTCTTCTGGCATCTCTAGTTCTTCTCTTTCTTGTCCAACCCACGGAGTCTCTGTCTCCGACGGCCCTATATCCGATGGTCCTGTATCAGAACTAATAACTTCTCTGGGTTTTGCACCAGAGCCCGCACCGACTACTCCGCGCTCCTCCAGCATGTCCACTAGACGAGCTGCCCTAGCATAACCAATGCGAAGTTTACGTTGAAGAAACGAAGTGGAAGCCTTGCCCGCCTGTATAACAGTAGTTCTTGCTTCTTCGTAGAGCTCATCGTCATCACCGTCAAACGAATCACTCTCAAGCGTTTCGGAAAAGATTGCATTACTCGTATTCTCGGTGGTGAAATTAATTTCCTCTTGAAGTTCGTCAGCATAAGTATCATTAAGATACTTGGTAACTGCCTTGACTTCTTTTTCTGAAATATAGGCAGACTGTATGCGCATTGGTTTTGACATGTCACCAGACATAAAGAGCATGTCGCCGGCCCCAAGAAGTTTTTCTGCACCGGAAGCATCAAGGATAGTACGAGAATCTATCTGAGAAGCCACCTGAAGAGCAATACGTGCGGGAATGTTTGCCTTAATGAGACCGGTGATGATGTTAACAGATGGTCTTTGGGTAGAAAGTATTAAATGAATCCCAACCGCACGAGACATCTGCGCAAGTCTTACTACAGCAGCTTCAAGTTCACGCGGATACGACTGCATTAGGTCTGCGAGCTCATCTATGATGATAATAATAAAGGGCATGAGCGTACTGTCTTTGCTGCTTAAATGATACGAATCAATGTCTCTAGCCTTATTTTTCTCTAAGGTGTCATAACGCCTTTCCATCTCTTTGGCGGCCCATTTTAGAGCCAAGATGGCCTTTTTGGGGTCAGTAATGACTGGAGTAAGGAGATGCGGGATATTGTTGTACATCGTGAGTTCAACTCGTTTTGGGTCTATCATTATGAACTTAAGATTCTCTGGCGGATTTCTGAAAAGTAGGGAAGTGACTATTGCATGGATTGTTACAGATTTTCCAGAACCAGTAGCTCCGGCTATCAAGATGTGCGGCATTTTAGAAAGATTTGCAAAGTGTGAGTGACCGGCGATATCTCTACCAAGCGAGAAAAGGAGTGGCTTGGAACTCTTTGTGTACTCTTCGTCAGAAATAAGAGAGCCAAGACCAACGGTAGATTTGAGCGTGTTTGGCACTTCAATCCCAACCAGAGATTTACCCGGTATTGGCGCTTCTATGCGTACAGGATGTGCTGCGAGAGCCAATTCAAGATTGGTTTGAAGTCCAAGAATCTTTGATAACTTAACTCCTTCAGCTGGCTTCAGAGCATAGCGGGTAACCGAAGGACCAATTGAAATTTCATCCATCTCCACCACAATGCCAAAATTAAGAAGGGTACGTTTTATCAGATTGGCATTGGCCTTGATGTCACCCACACCCGGTTTACCGCGATCTCCTTCCAAGAGAGAGGCTGGGGGAGGGGTCCAACGTTTACCACTGGCGCGCCTGATTGCTGGCACAAAGCCCTCATCATCATTTTTAGTCTTTTCTTGTATAGGATTTAGTTTCGCTGCTTCTCTACTTTTCATTTCGGCCTTCTCTATTTTCTCTACCGCCTTGTCAACGAGAGCACTTTCAGTAGATGCTAAATTCTCATCTTTAACTTTCGGCAAAACCAATCTTTTAATGAAAGCAATGAAATCAAATTTCAGTGAAGCGTTAAAAATAATGAGGACAGAAGTGACAAGAAGAGCCAGAAAGATGATGGCACTAAAGTAAGTATTGAAGAGAGAGTCCAAAGGTTTGGATATAAGAGCTCCCACAACACCACCCTTGTCTGAAAATAAATTGACAAGTCCCAGTGATGAAAGGAAAAGGATAATAGATCCAAAAATCTGTGCCATAGCGAAATCTCTCTCTTCTTCTCTAAGCAAGGATACTGCCAGCAATATAAATACTATTGGTAGAAGATAGTAACCAAAGCCGAATAGGTAAGAGAGCCATTTATATACGAATGCTCCTGCCTGACCAGACAGATTAAGAGCGCCCATAATTAGGAATATGGCAAAAACTATTGAAAATACACCCAAGATACCGTTGGCAGTTTCTCTAGAAGTGAGCCCAAAAAGGGGCATTTTTTCCTCTCCCTTTTCGCGGTTTCTTTTCTTCCTGTCCCTTGCCATATAGTTCTCCCAATAATACCACAGGCTCTAGCTGTAAATGAGCTTGAAAGAGCCTTGCAGAATTTGTCCCATAGACCTATAATGGACGCACTTGCCATAAAGGACAAAGTGTGCTAAAATTTAAGAGACACTTGCCCGACGATGAGGCGGGAGTTATAAAAGACGAAACACAGCCATATGACAGATATAGTTAATAAAGTAGAAAAACTCGCCTCCGCACTATACTTAATTACGGGATTTTTTACTGATCAAGAGCCACTTAAGTGGAAGCTTCGCTCTCTTGCCTCTGAACTTGTTTCTTCATCAATGTCTCTTAAAAAGGACTTCTTTAAAGAAAAGGAGGTGGCTATTTCAGAGACAAAAAATCTTATATTAAAAATAACAAAGCTTCTTTCTTTAGCAAAAAACGCTGGATTAATATCCACAGAAAACCATGACCTTATGGAAGCTGAATTTGTTAGATGTCTTAATAATCTAGATTATCCTGTTAGTATTTCTGATTTCCTAAACATGGAATCACCAAAATCAAGAATAAAGGACATAAATGACACTCTAATGATAAGGGACAAAAATGAATATGAACCCAGAGAAAAGTCTCTTAAGGGATTCGGGGCTGTTACTGTGAAGAAAAATAGTCGCCAAAACGTTATTATCTCTATTTTGAAGCGCAAAAAGGAGGTTATGATCAAGGATGTTTCTCCGTTAATTAACGGTTGTAGTGAGAAGACAATTCAGCGTGAATTGTCAGAGATGGTCCGTTCCGGCGTCTTAAAGAGAGTAGGGGAAAAGCGCTGGAGTCGATATTCTCTTGCATAATAGGCCCAAAAACTGTATCCTGGCTTTTACCCTAAAAACCGGTTTAAGGGTTATCCACATAGGCCGTATTTGGTAATTATGAGGATTTCCCTTATACTTATGGGTGTGAACATTATTAAGTGGTTCGCCCTTTTTCGCTTTAGAGCGAAATAGGGCTCTTGCCGGGAAAGGCTTATCCGTTCTCGGCAAATTAGTACCCGTGGTGTGACTCGAGCAAATTTAGAAGTTATTCGGGAAACATTCACGCATTAGAAATAAAATTAACAAATGATAAAAAATAGAAAAGCAAAGATTGCAGCTTTGACAGTCGGCTTGACTCTTGCTCTCGGCTTCGCTGCTTCACCTGCAGCAGCTCAGACAATGGCTGAACTTCAGGCGCAAATCACTGCTCTCATGGCCCAGCTCGCCGCTCTTCAGGGATCGTCTGCTCCAAGCATGACCTTCACACAAAACCTGACCCTCGGTTCAACTGGTTCAGAAGTTACAGCTCTCCAGCAAGCTCTTGTGGCCGGTGGTCACTTGGTTATGCCAGCGGGCGTAGCTATGGGTTACTTCGGTCCTCTTACACAGGCCGCTGTAGCTAAATGGCAGGCAGCTAACGGAGTTTCTCCTGCAGCTGGTTACTGGGGTCCAATTTCAAGAGCTCGATACGCAGCTCTTGCTGGTCCTTCCGTGCCTGGCACTACAACTCCTGGAGCTGGTATTACCACTCCTGGTGTTGAGGGTACCCTTACTGCTACCCTAGCAGCTTCTCCAGCTTCTGGAACGAAAGTTTATGAAGGTGGTAGCAAGGTAGCTGTATTAGGTATTGAGCTCGAGGCTGACGTCTCCGACATAAAAGTTGAGAGAGTCAAACTTGATCTCGATGCTACTAGTGGTACCAACTCCGACCAACAGGTCTACACTAAGATTGCCAACACCATCTATGTCATGGACGGTTCTACCGTCTTGGCATCGATGTCTCTTGATGCAAATACTGTTGTGAAGGAGGGTTCTGATTACTACATCACCATTACTGGTTTCAGTATTGTTGTACCTAAAGGTACCACCAAGATTCTTACGATCGCCATTGATCCTAAGTCAAGTTGGGATTCCGGATTTGACAACGATAATTGGACCCTCACGGTTCCTGCTAACGGTGTTAGAGGTGTAGATGGTGCTGGCATCAACCAGTACTCACCTACAGCCGCATTGACTGCACGCAGCTTCACTTCAGCAGCTGATGTAGTTGACAGCGCTGCTCTGACAGTCTCTTTGGCAAACAATACTCCAGATAAACAGTTGGTTATCGCTAACCAAGGTTCCAGTGATAATGAGTACGATCTTCTTGAAATTGCTAGATTTGACTTCAAGGGAGAAAAAGATCAAATCAAAGTTACTGACTTGGTAGTTGACCTAGTTCGAAGTGGTGGTAACAACGTTGCTACCGCTACGACCGCTTACATCTACGACGGTTCTACCCTCGTAGGTTCTGCTACTGTGGCTGGTACAACTCTTACGGCTGCTAGCGCAACCTTCTCTGATATCGACTGGATTATCCCAGCTGATACCACAAAGACTTTGTCTTTGAAGGTTGACATTGACAGTGCCGCTCTCGCAATTGACCACTATGCAGCTGATATCGGTGTAACAACTGCTGTCGCTACACAAGTCACTTCAGAGAATTCTGCTGGTAGCTCAATTACTGAGACTGGTTCTGCCCAAGGCAAGACCATCAGTATCAGAAAAGCTGGTCTTGAAGTAAGCTTAGTATCCAAGTCTATTACCACCGATGGCGTACCTGAGGGTGCTCCATTCTCTGGCGGTACTAGCACCTCTACTTTGACCGCAACCTTCAACATTAGGGTCAAGGCAGTTGGTGATACCATCACTCTTGGTACTGTAGCTTCCGGTACGCCAGTCATCGCAAGTTCCACGACCTCATTCAAGGTCTATCGAAACGGCGCTTATGACGGTGCGTTATCGGCTGCTGCTACCTCGACCTCGTACAATATTCCTAGCGGTTGTACTTCAACCGGTACGAATAGCTGTAACTTGAGCGATGGAAGTGAAGTAACGATTCCTGTTACCTTCCAGATTAACGGTCGAACTGTGGCTGGCGCTGCTCTCACGGGTGGTCTATACGCAGTAGGCTTCGAAGGTGTACAGTGGTTCAACAGTACTACTGGTTCTGTTCAAACCACCGTCTTCATGGCCGGTGAGAATGACTGGAGAACAGCTGACGTTTCCTTCCCGTAATCCGCTTAAGGGTTACTACGCCTACACTTAACGTGTAGAAACAAAAAACCGCCTTCGGGCGGTTTTTTGTTATACTATATGTATGAAGTATTTCGATAAAACTTTCTTCAAATTCCTCTTCGTTTTCCTCCTAATAATCTCTATTAGTGTAGCTATTATCGCCTACGCTAGAGGCAATTTATAGTGATTTTGCTTCATAGAATATGCTAGAATGGGTTTAAGTAATTAATAAAAATATGATTGATTCAACTAGAATGTTAGAAGATTTAGAGAAGCAATTGGATTCTGAACATCGTGAACTCAAGACTAAAGAGGATGAATTAAAAAAATTAGAAGCGGAAGTAGTAGCAGACAAACAGGAATTAACTCGTGATGAGGCAAAGGCCGCAGAGCTTAAACGTGCTGTAGACAAAGTTAGAGGTGAAATGGCCCAACACGAATCTAAAGTTTCAGAGATACGAATAAAAATACAAAATATGGTGAAGAAGTAACATGCAGAAAGCGGTATTTGGGGGAGGGTGTTTCTGGTGTACTGAAGCAGTTTTCAAAATGCTTAAGGGGGTAGAGAAAGTGTTGCCTGGGTATGCGGGTGGTTCTAAAGCAGATGCGACATACGAAAAAGTTTCTAGTGGAAAAACAGGACATGCAGAGGTTATTTATATTGAATACAATCCTGAAGAAGTTTCTTATAAGACTCTACTTACAGTTTTCTTTGCCTCGCATGACCCGACGACGCCAAATAGACAAGGCAACGATATCGGTCCACAGTATCGTTCAATAATTTTCTATACGAGCGATGAGCAAAAAAAGGAAGCGGAAAGATTTTTGGCCGACATAAATGCTTCAAGTAAGTCGGGCGAGCCTACCGTTACAGAACTTGTGCCACTTAAAGAGTTTTTTGGGGCGGAGAACTACCACAAAGATTATTATGCGAACAACAAGAGCGCTCCGTATTGTCAGGTTATAATTAATCCAAAGTTAGATAAGATTCAAAAGGAGTTTGGCGAACTATTAAAAAAAATATAATGGACGAAAAAGAGTTGGAACAAGAAGTGATGTGGAAGAAGGGTACCGAGCCACCTTTTTCGGGTAAATATGTCCACACCAAGGACGAAGGTACTTATGTATGCAAAAGTTGTGGTACAGAACTTTTTAAATCAGATGCCAAGTTTGACTCTGGGACAGGCTGGCCATCTTTTGACGAGCCCGCAAATCTGGAAAACGTTGAGCTTGTAGAAGATAATTCACATGACATGCACAGAACAGAAGTGGTTTGTAAGAAGTGTAGGGCGCATCTCGGGCATGTATTTGACGACGGTCCGACCACCACAGGCAAGAGATATTGTATTAACTCTGTTTGCCTTGATTTGAAAGAGAAAAATTAACCCGTAAGAGATCAGTTAGATATCCGTCTACTCTGGTGTGCTTATAGTATTAATTATTGAACTTAATTCAAAGGCAATAGAATGAAAAAGAACAATGCGCAACAAGCTCGAGAACTTTCTCTACTTGGGGCAATCCTGTTTCTTTTGTTTCTCTTATTATTTTTACCCATGATTTCAAGCGCCAAGAGCAACTTGGCTATAATTGATGTAAATACAGGAGCCAATTACAGCACCTCTGTTGAAAGCGATTCAAAGGTAGAAATTACCAATACCACAATTCAAAGTAGTAATACCGAAGTTGAAGTGGATTCCGATACTGATGCTGAACTTAAACTCAATGTTTTCGGTATCGCAGTTGTTTCTGCCACTCAAGTAAACACAGATGCTGACCTTAAGGTCTTCAGCGAGAACGTTACTAAGAAAAACGGCAATGTTGCCAAAGTGGAAGTCAGCGCCGAAGGTAAAACAGAATCAGAAGTGAAGGTGATTTATAGACATCGTGGCAAACTTCTTGGATTCATTCCTGTCACCGTTCGTTCCAAAACTGAGGTGTTGGCCGAAGCCGATGCAAATTTGGCTGTAAGCTCACATCTTTCTTGGTGGAGTTTTCTAGTTGCAAAGACGAATTACGACAGAGCCGAACTTGAGTCACAAATAAGAGAGAACACCATAGTCAAAGCCAATGCCAAAGTGGATGCTTCGGCAGGAGCCAAGGCTCGTGTGGCAGAGGCGGTTATAGCCGAAATTCAGGCTCAAGCTATGACTCAATTGTCTGCAAGTAGCTAAAGTTGACAGCAAAATTGATAGGGTATAGAATACTTTCTATCTAGATATGTTTATAAACCTAAAACAGAAAGCGACATAAGCGGCATTTGCCGCTTTGAGGGTTTAGACCCAGTCGCTCCTGCGACTGGGTTTTCATTTCTAGCTTGTCCCATGAGGGCAGTGAATGAACTTTGAAAAATTAATACCATCACGGATGATAAGAACCAAAAAGTGGGTCTTTTCGCATCTGGAGATGGATGAATGAATTCCAACACTCGATTGTGGAGCGTTGGAAAGAAAACGCTAAATGAAGTTGATTTCATTTAGCAGGACAGAGCAGGATCTGGTTACACTCGGACGGGTGCGACCAGAGACTCAAATTAGAATTAGAAGTGGTTTTTAAGTTTCCTAATGGGAAATTTAAGGGCGTACGGTGGATGCCTTGACTCTAAGAAGATGATGAAGGACGTGGCTTGGCGGCGATACGCTTCGGGGAGGTGCCTAGCAACCTGTGATCCGGAGATGTCCGAATGGGGGAACCCATCTGCTTTTGCAGATACTTTATGAATTACATAAAGAATACACCCAGTGAAGTAAAACATTTCAGTAACTGGAGGAAAAAAGAACAATTGTTATTTCCCTAGTAGCGGCGAGCGAAAAGGAAAGAGCCCAAACCTAGTTTCATTCTCACGACGCGTATGGTCGTGTTGTGTGAATGATGCTGGGGGTAGTAAGGCGGCGACGTCTCAACTTCGGTTGAGAGAAGAGTTAAAAAATATCTGGTTAGGTGAAGTTTCTGGAAAGAAACACCCAAGGGGGTAATAGTCCCGTAACCGAAAATCAGAAGTCTCTTTTGTTTCCGTTCTTGAGTACTTCGAGACACGAATAGCTCGGAGGAATTTGCCGGAACTAACCGGTAAGGCTAAATACTCTTAGAGATCGATAGTGAACTAGTA
>CAYHLZ010000007.1:0-15402 GCA_964357635.1 uncultured Candidatus Saccharibacteria bacterium
CGCGCTTCGCGCGGCCGAATCGGTCGGGCAAAAATCGGAAAGTTTGATATTGGTGACCCTACCGGGAATCGAACCCGGCTTCCGAGCTTGAAAAGCTCGTGTCCTAACCGATAGACGATAGGGCCTAGAAACTTTGAGATAATAACATTTTTGGACGAAAAGACAAAAAATGATATAGTGCCAACACTTGGAAGAGTGGCTGAGTGGTTGAAGGCACCGGTTTCGAAAACCGGCAGGCTCGCAAGGGTCTCGTGAGTTCAAATCTCACCTCTTCCGCTAAATATTATGAAAATCCTAGCGATAGAGACAAGTTGTGATGAGACAGCGGTAACGCTTCTTGAGATGAGTGGCAGACTTGAGAGACCAGATATTGAGGTCTTGGGAGACTCTTTGCTTTCTCAAATTGAACTTCATGAAAAATATGGTGGTGTATATCCTAATCTTGCCAAAAGAGAGCACGAGAAGAACCTGCCCATTTTACTTGAAAAAACCCTTAAAGAGGCAGGAGAGAGCCCAGAATCCCCTCAAATAGACGCTATTGCCGTCACAGAGGGTCCAGGGCTTGAACCAGCTCTGTGGGTTGGAATTAACTTCGCATTAGAGCTTGGAAGAAAGTGGGGTAAACCCGTGATACCGGTAAACCATATGGAAGGACATATTTTTTCTACTCTTTATAAAATGTCCGAAAAAGATTCTTTGAAACTACCGGCACTAGCGCTCTTGGTCTCTGGTGGGCATACAGAGTTGGTGGTAGTAAAAGATTTTAGAGATTACGAAATCATTGGTCGCACACGCGACGATGCGGTTGGAGAAGCCTTTGATAAAGTGGCGCGCATGCTTGGGCTTCCGTATCCAGGTGGACCAAAAATTTCTGGGCTTGCAGAATCGTCAAGAGCAAAGAAAAAGAAAATCGAAATAGAGTTCCCAAGACCAATGATACATTCTAAAGAGCTTGATTTTTCTTTCTCTGGGCTTAAAACTGCAGTGCTTTATAAACTAAAGAGTGAGCTTAGGACTGATGGTGAATTTAAAGAGGATGTTTCTAGGGCCTTTGAAGATGCTGCCGTGGGCGTACTTGTAGAAAAAACTAGAAGAGCACTTCTAGAATCAGGAAAAGGGATAAAAACTCTCATTGCCGCAGGTGGAGTTTCTGCCAACCTTCATCTCTCTCGCGAATTAGAAAAGCTTGCAAGTGAGTTCCCCAGTTTAGCCCTTCATCTACCAATAAAATACTTAACTACAGACAATGCCGTAATGATCGGTATCGCAGCATTTATACGAGTGACCAGGAACCCGGAAATCTTGAGAGATCAAGTAAAAATAGAAGCAAGAGGAAACCTTTCTATTTCTTAGGCCCCATAACTATCACCTTTTCGGTAGATTCTTTTTTTATTGGTTCAATAGAAATCTCTTTGTCTGCTCCAGATGAGGTTGTTGATTTAAACCAGGCTACACCAACCAAATACCATGACTTGAAAGAAGCTCTGATAGAGGCATGTTCTGGGTAGATTGATGTCCAGATAAGCGAGACGATAAGAGCTACAACAAGTGGTAAAACAAACCACCAACCAAGTAAGTATGCAATTACTGTAGCGACAAGAAGTCCTGTATTTATCACAAGCCACTTAGTAATGAATCTTTTTCGGGAAACATTGGCACCAACAGCATTCTTGTATAGGACATCCTTAAGGACATTTCCAATAATATAAAGGGCAACTAACATTACCGCTAGTCCGTAAAGAGATTTAGTCATGTCCATTAGAGAGTTTGGTGCCGCAAATATTGCTGTGGCTAGATTACTGAAGCCTTCTCCTTTAGCACCACCATCTTTTTCACCTACTACCGGTAGGATAACTTGGTCGCTCGTGGTTGAAGAGTTGTTTTCTCCTGATACTCCTGAAAATGGAAGTTCTGGGTTAATTCCTCTGGCTCTTAGACTCTCAAGAAGTTCTTTGAAAGCGGCAATTTCATTGGCTTGAGCTTCGTTTATTGGGAAGAGACGCTGGCAATATATCTCGTTTACTTTCTTTAAGGTCAATATATAGACATATCCTGTAGAGCTTGTGTGGCCCCAAGGCTCAAGAACATCACCAAAGTATTTAACTTGGAACGTTGAGACAGCTTCAAATGTAGCCTGGTCAAATATACCAGTAAGAGATACTCTGTCGTGTCCTTCAAAGTTTTTTAGAAATGCCTGTAATTTTAATACTTCTACTCTGTCATTCGGGAAATCTATTCTCATGTAGTCTCTTAGATAGAAACATGAAGCTTCTGCCACTGTTGATGCTCCAAGTACCAATCCGTCATTTTCAGTGTTGTCAGATGGAATATATGAATTTGGATTACCTGCATTACCATCAGAGTGGCATCCGGGATCAAGAGTATCTACAAGACCATCCCCATCGTCGTCACGCGAGTTTGAACATGGTGCATTGCCACCACCACCTCCACCGCCCCCTCCGTATGTACAAGGAAGAGGCTTACCTTCGTTATTGGCGTTATCATCTGTACAAATGGTTGGTGGTGGTAGAGCATCAGTTTCATCATTATCGTTTGGATCGTAAGATTCCGAATTTTCTGGATTGTTATCACTGTGGCAACCTGGGTCTAGAGAATCAGCAAGTTGGTCTTCGTCATTATCTAGAGTATCCGAACAAATTGGTGTTGGAGGCACGCAGTCACCATTTTGAGAAACAAGTCCGCTAGGAATAGTAAGTTGTATACCTTCTAGATTTGCACAAACATCTGTGGGGTTTGTCTCGTCATTATCATTTGAGTCATAGGATTCTGGATTGCCTGGATCTGCGTCATTATGGCATCCTGGGTCACTCGTATCTACAAAGTTGTCGTTATCATTATCAAAACTATCAGAACATTCTGTTCTAACATAAACTTTAAGTGTTTTTTGTACTGCTACTGCACCATCGGTATCTGTAGCATCGTAAGTAACGTTGTAATCCCCCACAGTGTTTGTGTCTACAGTGTCTCCACCTACAACTAAGCTCGGTTCTGGATCATCCTCATCGTCATTTACTGTTGCATAGTTTAATGCGTCAAAAGTAGCGCCGAGTGTAAGAAATATTTCTTCAGTAGCAGTAATAACTGGCGAAGTGTTTTCATTGTTATCCTCTTCGTTTTCACATCCAAGGTCTTCTCCAAAATCTATAAGAGTGTCGCCATCGTTGTCTACGCCATCTGCACACTGTGATGGTGGTACACTTATTTTTACTGTACGAGTTTTTTGAGTAGCTGCTAGGCCGTCTGAGTCAGTTACATTATAAGTAATGACATATGTTCCAACTGTGGTTGTATCAACACTTCCGCTAACAACGACAGAGCTGGTTAAGTCGCCGTCTTCAAGATCAGAAGCAGTAAAACCTGGGTCAACATATGGCCCTTCGTTTGCCAATAAATTATCTGGGTTTGGACCATCGAGCGCAATAGTAGGAGCTTGGTTCTCGTGGTTAATGAAAACACATGAGACGATGTCGCTTGAACCGACGACAACACCCTCTACAGCAAGGGATGATAATGTTCCTAATGAAACATTTCCAACACTACACTTTGCATCAATGAGCTCAAATCCTTCCTTGGGTGTCTCTGTAATGCTATATGTGCCATCCTCAACTTCAACTGGAACAGTAAAACCATCAACACCGGTTACCAGAGAGCCAGGGCTTGAAACGTCTCCACTTATATTAAAACTCCAGAGAGCACCAGGCAGTCTATCCTCGGTGGTTGAAAGATTGTTATCTGCATCAATAAGTTTCTTTACAGTAATAGTGCCCCCACATAATTCATTGGCAAGTTTGGCCAAATCTTTGGCTAGTGATTCAAATCCAGAGGTATAAACAGCATCGGCACTTGAAATAGCTTTAAGATTATCAACTTTTAAATGATCACCAATACCGAAGGTGATAATTCTCACACCCTCACCCTTGATTTCATTGGCTTTAAGCACCGCCTGACCAAGAGCTGTTTGAATATTAGGGTGATTAGGATTACCGTCAGAAGCAAAAACGATTAAATCTGGGTGTTCTGAATTATCTCTCGGGTCAAGGGTGCCAAAGGCATCGTTTAGTCCGTCTGCCCAGTTGGTAGTGCCACCGGAAATTGGTGCGTTAATGGCTATGTTGAGTAAACCTAGATCATCTGTGAAGGTCTGTAAAACATTACCATCATCATCGAAATCCGTAACAGAAAAAAGGGTTGGTGTAGTGGGTAAAAATGCTCCAACAAACCCTTCAAAAGCATTTTTCATCTGACCAAGTTCGGTAGCATTAATACTGCCAGAACTGTCAAGAACTAGGGCAATATCGAGGCCACAAGAGTTACCAAGTTCAGGGTTGGGTACTACAATATTAGGAGGCGTTGAGGTTGCAGTATTGGCAAAAATAGCGGTCGGTAAGAGAAAAAAAACAAGAGAAAAAGCGAAAGCTACTTTTGACAGAGCCTTCTTCATGACTCTTTGGGGTAAAAATTGATTCATGGTTCATAAATTACGTTTTAATAAAGGAAAGTCAAGTATTGTGATGGTTTAGTTATTTTGTAAAATATCTTTTGTTTACAACATATATTTGTTATTTGTCTTTTATATAAATAATGTCTTTTATTAAGAGTCATTTATTTACTAAAGAGCACTTAAATTAGAGGATAA
The DNA here is from genome assembly GCA_964357635.1 of uncultured Candidatus Saccharibacteria bacterium. Taxonomy (GTDB): domain Bacteria; phylum Patescibacteriota; class Minisyncoccia; order Phycocordibacterales; family Zambryskibacteraceae; genus UBA5004. Next base: position 4,658 of record CAYHLZ010000007.1, read on the forward strand.
TTTAGTTTGTATACAATTAGGTTTCCACATTAAAAGATTATGACTTTTAATTTTGTCCCTTAGACTTTGTAAAACTCCTGTCCCTAGGCGTGATATTATTAAATAACATATGAATAGTAAGTTTCTCAAACCCTACAGCCCAGAAAATACGGAGGCTCGTATATATAAGCTCTGGGAAGATAGTGGTTTTTTTAACCCAGACAACCTATCAGGAAAGCGTAAGAAGCCGTTTACCATAGTAATGCCGCCACCAAATGCTAACGGCAACCTGCATTCTGGGCATGCTCTTTTTATCACACTAGAAGACATTATTACTAGATTTAAGAGAATGTCTGGGTTTAAGACCCTCTGGCTACCTGGCGCTGACCATGCTGGCTTTGAAACTCAAGTAGTGTTTGAAAAGAAACTAGAGAAAGAGGGTTCTTCAAGATTTGGCATGGACCCTAAAGAGCTGTACCAAAAGATTCTAGACTTCACTCTTGAGAACAAGAAAAATATGGAGACGCAAGTACGCTTACTTGGCGCATCTTGCGATTGGTCCCGCGAGAAATTTACTCTAGATCCAGATGTCGTTTTGAAAACTCAAGAAACATTTAAAAAAATGTATGACGAAAAACTTATCTATCGAGGAGAAAGAACTGTTAATTGGTGTCCGAAACACGAGACCTCCCTATCCGAAGTAGAAACAGAATCTAACGAAGAAGTTTCACCCTTTTATTACTTTAAATATGGACCATTTGAGATTGGCACTGTAAGACCAGAAACTAAGTTTGGAGACAAGTACGTGGTGATGCATCCAAAAGACGATAGATATAAAAAGTATAAACATGGCGACAAACTAGATCTTGAGTGGATTAATGGCCCCATACAAGCAACAATTATTAAGGATGAGGCTGTAGATATGAAATTCGGTACGGGTGTTATGACCATCACTCCGTGGCACTCTCAAGTAGACCTAGAAATTGCCAAGCGACACAACTTAGATATTGAGCAAATAATAAATTGGCGCGGGAAACTTCTCTCAATTGCAGGAGAGTTTACGGGGATGAGCATAAAAGACGCAAGACCAAAAATTGTTGAAAAACTTCAATCAAAAGGACTGGTTACTCGAATAGATAATGAGTACAAAAATGTTATAAAAAGGTGTTACAAGTGTAATAACGTTATAGAACCTCAAGTAAAGAAACAGTGGTTTGTGAAAATGGAGCCACTCTCAAAGCTCGCGCTTGATGCCGTTAACAAAAAGAAAATTAAATTTATCCCCAATAACTACGAAAAGATTTTTAGGTACTGGATGGAGAACGCAATAGACTGGAACATTTCCCGTCAAATTGTCTGGGGAATCCCTATACCCGCGTGGTTTCGTAACGATGAAGTTTCGGTGGATATAAGTAAGCCGGCTGGTGAGGGCTGGAGTAAAGATCCAGATACATTTGATACTTGGTTTTCAAGCGGACAATGGCCTCTTCTCATGACAGATTACCCTAAAGGTGATGACTATAAGACTTTTTATCCAACCGATGTTATGGAAACTGGGCATGACCTTATTTTTAAATGGGTACCACGCATGGTGATTTTTGGTCTTTATTTATCAAAAAAAGTTCCCTTTCACACGGTTTATCTCCATGGTTTAGTCAATGACGCAGAAGGCAAAAAGATGAGTAAGTCAAAAGGAAATGTGGTGGATCCATTGGTTCTTACCCAAAAATACGGAACCGACGCTCTTCGCATGACCTTGGTCGTGGGCAATACCCCAGGAACAGACCTTTCTCTGAGAGAAGACAAAATTAAAGGATACAAAAATTTTGCCAATAAACTCTGGAACATTGCCCGCTTTGTGTTATCAAAAGAAAGAGATGGTAAGGCAGATAAAAAACTTATAAAAGAGTTTGACGCACTAGCCAAAGACATAACTCTTGATATGAATAATTATCGTTTTTATATTGCGGCAGAGAAGATTTATGCCTACATTTGGCATCGTTTTGCAGATGAGATTATTGAAGAAAGTAAAACTAAAGAAATCACAAGCGAGACATTGTACTATGTGTTAGAAAATTCGCTTAAACTGCTTCACCCATTTATGCCCTTTATTACTGAAGAAGTATGGCAGGAAATGGGTAAGAAAGATTTATTAATGATAGAACCTTGGCCAACATGATTGATACGGATATCATTCTTTATGCACTTATGGGTGGCATTCTACCAGCGCTCGTGTGGCTTCTCTTTTGGCTCCGCGAAGACTATAGACACCCAGAACCCAGAAAACTTCTTTTAAAAACTTTTCTACTTGGCATGGCGGCGGTAGTTGTTGTCTTGCCGTTTCAAAAAGCGATAGACTCAGCATTTCCTGGTGTTGTATTTATCGCCATGCTTATGTGGGTCATACTAGAAGAAGTCTTTAAGTTTGGAGGAGCTTATCTGGGCGGTATTAAGTCGGTTGATGACAACGAACCGGTTGATCCGATAGTTTATATGATTACTGCTGCACTCGGTTTTGCTGCTCTAGAGAACACTCTTTTTATACTTGATCCCCTTATAGAGAAAGAGGTGATGCATAGTGTAGTTGCTGGTAACCTGCGCTTTATTGGAGCAAGTTTATTGCATATCGTTTCTTCTGGTATTGTCGGTGTCTCGCTCGCCTTTTCATTTTATAAATCAAGAAAAAAGAAAGTTGCAAGCGTCCTAATTGGATTAACCGTTGCCGTTGCCTTCCACGTTAGTTTTAATCTCTTAATACTTCATCTAGGCAACTTGGGAGCTCTTCTTGGATTTGGGCTGGTGTGGATAGGTGTTGTCTGGTTACTCTTGGCGTTTGAGAAAGCAAAGGCAATTGCGCGATAACGGGTATGCCGATATAATTAATACACTATGCAAAATAAAAGATCTTTTTTTGAAAGACTCACTGGAGCAGTCAGACTTGATGAAGAGTTAGTAGAACCAGAAACACAACCAACCATTAGCAAGTCCCCCGCTAGACCAAGCGTATTTGAAGATGCAGAGGAAGAAGCTCAGCTTACCGTTGATGTCTATAACACACCTTCAGAGATTATTATAAAGACCATGGTGGCGGGGGTTCGTCCAGATGACCTAGATGTCTCAATTACCAGAGACTCCGTTACTGTTCGTGGGAAGCGTAGCGAAGATAGAACAGTTTCTGGTGATGAATACCTACATCGCGAACTTTACTGGGGTTCATTTGCTCGTACTATCGCCCTTCCAGAAGAGATTGATGTTGATGGAGCCGAGGCTGTGGAGAAATATGGCATGCTTGTATTAACTCTGCCCAAAATAGATAAAAACCGCGAGACGAAGCTACGGGTTAAGGGAAACTAGGGTGTCGAGAGGCGGGCTCGAACCGCCGACCCTTCGCTCTTCAGGCGAATGCTCTACCAACTGAGCTATCTCGACATAACTAGACTGCAAAACAATTTACAAAACTTAAGGCGTCTCAAGAAGTTCTTTTATTTGGTCAAAACTCTCCATTGCTGGCGCAAGAAACGGTTGAAGGTAAAGATAGCCCAGAACCAGTGGCACCACTATAATGGCAATCTTTATGACTCCCCAGAGAAATGCCCATTTAGCCTTTCTGTCTATTTTGTGTAAGATTTTGTTGTTCTCTTCTGAAAGCCTAAGGGTGCGCTCTAGAAGTACTTTCTCTTCAGGACTCATGGAGAAAAATTATATCAGAATATCGGTTTTTTTCAAATTCCGTGCTATATTTTTCCACACAAGCCTGCCTGCCGGTAGGCATGGCCCCCATGGCTCAACGGATAGAGCATTCCCGTCCTAAGGGAAAGATGTTGGTTCAATTCCTGCTGGGGGCACCAGATAATACTTTCACTTCATTCAAAAAAGTGAGTGCAGTCAATGAATTATATAATTTACCCTGGTGGCCATCATCAACAGTATTTTGTGGATCAAGTTCTTTTAAAGATTGAATCTTCCCTTCAAGCATCTTTCTTGCGTCTGCAAGTTTCATCCATTTAACTTTTTTACCAACTTCGTCTTCTTGCAAGGTTGTCGGGTGAACAGCTACTCCTGTGGTAATAACTAGAAAGCCATGCACCTCATATTTTTTCTTTAGGAACTCTCTGTATTGAATTACTGTTCCCAAAGGCTTAATAATATCTACATGTATCCCTGCCTCCTCCATGCATTCGCGTTGGAGCGCTTGCTCAAAAGTTTCTCCATATTCAACCTCCCCACCAATAAGCAAATCTGAAAATAAGAGCACATTATTTTTATCATCTAATACAACACCCTTAACTGTCGGTCTAATTACATAATCACCAGCGCCCTTGTCTTTCCCAAGAGTTAAAAGTATCTGCATATAGCCCCATTCTATCATTTTTCAACTCTTCAGCTAAATTATCAACAAATCCTTACCGGAATTAGTTGTGGAAAGTTCGATTCCCGTTTAGGGCACCAGTTTATGCCGAAAGAAGAAGTTTAGAGAGACTCTCGCGGTCAAAACCAACTACAATATCTTTACCATCAATAACTATCACAGGCACGCCCATCTGACCACTTTTATTGATCATTTCTCTCCTCTTATCTATATCGGTACCAACGTTATAATCGGTAAAAGGAATCTTGTTTTCGGTAAAAAACTCTTTGGCCATGTGGCAGAAGTGACAACTTGCTGTTGAATATATTTCTACTTTTTTCATTTACTCCCTATTATAGCAATCCAAAATCTTTTATACCATGGCAGACCCTCTCCATCTGTGGAACTCGCCGACCTTCTATCATCAACAAGAACTGCCACGTATTCCCCTTCTTGAGTGACACTAAATCTCTCTTTTATCTCATCTTTTATGCCTTCTTCAGTCTGGAGACGGGCAATACCCTCCTTAAGCTCCTGTTCCCGTACAGAAAGAGCTTGCGCCTTTTCCTCCAAATTTTTGGAGCGGTTGGAGCTCTCAATACTCTTACCTATAACCCCAATAGCACCCTTCGCTAGAAAAAAGGTAACAATAAAAAGAATAATAAGCGAAGGAAAAGAGTAGATAGCGCGTCTTACTTTTTGCTTTCTTTGTAGTTCTTTCATGCGGGTGGAAAGTGACTCCTTTTATGGTAACATAGACACAATGTTGTTCGACCGAAGACACAAGAAAAAAGTTAAAGTAGCTTGGATGGTTTTGTCCATCATAATCATCTTAAGCATGGTTCTCTTCTACGCACCATTTTTCTAGAGACTAGTCTCTACGGATCATCTTAAGAAAGACATCTTGAGGGATATTGACCTTGCCACGTTCTTTCATTTTCTTCTTACCTTTTTTCTGTTTCTCTCTAAGTTTCATCTTACGTGTAATGTCACCACCGTACATGTGTTGTGTCACATTCTTCTTCATACCACTTAAGGTGTGTGAGGAGATGATGCGCCCCAAGGCTTTTGCTTGAATCTTGGTGGTAAACATCTGTCTTGGTAGAACTGCTGCAAGTTTTTCTACAGCTTGCTCTGCTTCAGTCTCTATTTGCCGACTAGAAACAACTTTAGCAAATGCCGGAACCACCTCATCGGCAATCAAGATATCAAGACGGCTGACCTGGGCTTCTCTCTCGCCAGTCATGACATAAGAAATAGAACCAAAGCCAGAAGTAACACTCTTTAATTTGTCAAAAAAACCTCGCATGAGCTCTCTAAGAGGCATGCCAAACTTTAATGCCGTACGTACGCTCCCAATGTTTTCGGTTTCTTTCAACTCTGCTTCAAATTCGTAAAGAAGTTTAACAACTGCACTGGTGTAGTCTGGGGGAATAATAACAGTCACAACTACCCATGGTTCCAAAACTTTCGCAACTAGATGGTCTTCAGGAAAAAAAGATGGCGTATAAATAGTTTTTTCTTTCCCATCTTTAAAAATTATTTTGTAAGTAATACTTGGTAGCGTGATAACTAACGAAAGTTTAAACTCGCGACGCAGTCTCTCTGTAATAATCTCCAGATGAAGCATGCCCAAGAAACCTACTCTAAATCCCCTACCCAAGACTCCAGAAGACTCTTCTTCAAAAGAGAAGGCTGAATCCGATAAAGAGAGCTTTAAAAGAGCTTGCCGTAAAAAGGTGAAGTCGTCTTGGCTCTCCGGATAAACAGAGGCCCAAACAACGGGACGAGCCTTTTCATACCCAGGAAGCGCATGCCCAGTATCAGAGTTATAAGCAATTGTATCTCCGACAGAAGCTACCCCTGGTTCCTTAATACCAGTTACAATGTAGCCAATCTCTCCCACTTCAAGACTTCCCGATGCCTTCTCTTCTGGAGTAAATACACCAACTTCTAGAACTTGAAATTCTTTTCCGGCTATCTTAAATTTAAGTTTATCTCCTTTTTTTACTTTGCCGGAAAAGACACGCACGAATACGATAACTCCGCGATGATCAGAATATTTGAAGTCAAAAACCAAGGCACGAAGTGTTTCTACCTTTGTCGCCACTGGAGGTGGTATTCTCTCAATGATGGCATTCAAAAGAGACACAACCCCTTCTCCAGTTTTACCAGAGACCAATAAGACATCCTCTTTTTTTACTGACAACAACTTGAGGAGTTCCTCTTGTATTTCTTCCGTGCGAGCAAGTGGTGAATCTATCTTTGACACTACTGGGATAATAGAAAGCCCAGAATCTCTTGCTTGATTGAGAGTAGTTAGGGTCTGGGCTTGGACTCCTTGTGTGGCGTCTACAAGTAAAATTGAGCCCTCTACCGCCCCAAGAGCACGTGATACTTCATAAGAGAAATCTATGTGCCCAGGGGTATCTATTAGGTTAAGAATATGCCCTTGCCAGAGCATCTTCACTGGTTGCATCTTGATGGTAATACCACGCTCACGTTCAAGCTCCATAGAATCAAGTACTTGCTCGCGCATGTCTCGTTTCTCTATTGTTCCGGTCAACTCCAACATCCTATCTGCTAAAGTAGATTTGCCGTGGTCAATATGCGCAATAATTGAGAAATTCCTGATATTATTCATAAATACTCTAGGATTCTACACTATATCAGAGTCTGTAGTAACCATTTTTGATCTCCAGAATTTGCCCTTAATGGCATTCCAGACAAGAGTAAGCTCTTTGTTCTTAAGAAGAATTAAAACAATAATACCGAAAGCGACAGCTAGAAGTCCGGCACCAAAACCTTGGAAGAAAATCCCGACAAGAGAATCAGTATCAAGCACTGGTGAGAGAATATTAAGCCCGATATAGGCAGCTCCTCCCATAAAGACTGCTGCCGAGAGACTATCAAACAATGTTCTAATTACTCCAATAGAAAAACCTTTAAATCTTTTTTCAAACAAAATCCAGAGAAAGATAGTATTGATAATAGTAGCAATGGAGAATCCTAGTGGGAGCATTAAAACCACGGTGCCTGGCAAGTCTTCAACCTTCATAAGTGCGCTTATGAAGTAGCGAAATTCTTCCGAAGCATAAAACACTTGAACCAATCCCCAAGTGCCTAGAAGCATTAGAGATGTTGAAACAAGGTTAACAACAAGTGGAGTTTTAGTAAAACCGGCAGAGTAAAACCCTCTTATAAAAAGCATTCCGAGACATTGAAAAGCTGAAGATAAGACAAAAAGAGCAAGAGCTGCCGCGGTCAGACGAGTATCGTTCCAATCAAAGAGTCCGGAACCAAGAACAACCCTTACAATTTGGGCACGTAAAACGATGAAAAGAGCAGAGAGAGGAAGTGCCCAGAAAAGGATAAATTTCGCAGTAGTTGCGGACTGTTCTAAAAAAGCTTTAAAATTGCTTTCCTTAAAATAACGCGAAAGAGTTGGAAATGCAGCTAGAGAGTACGAAACACCGATGGTAGAGATAAGTACTGCCTGAAGGTTAAAGGAGAAAGAGAGCACAGATATTGAACCCGTTGGCATAAGAGACGCAAAAGACACTAAAAAGATTAAGGCAAGAGAGCTGGTAGAAAGAGCTAGTGTACGAGGTAAAGATATTTTTGCGACCTGTTTAATAAGAGGAAAATCAATTTTTGGAGAAAAGTGAGGGAAAAGTCCGAGCTTAACAACAAAAGGAATTTGCACTAGAGCATGTAAGAGCGCACCGATAATCACACCAATGGCCACGCCCATGATACCAAGACGTTCAGCCAGAAGGATTATGCCTATGATAATGCCGGCATTGTATAAAATCGGAGCCAGAGCATAGAGAGTAAAACGATTATAAACTTGAGTTAGAGAGCCAAATAAATTAGAAAGACCGAGGACAATAGGCGAAAGCAAAAGAATTCGTGAGATAAAAATAACTTGCTCAAGTGCTGGTGCCGAAAAACCCTTAAAGAGCATTTCTGAAATATTTGGCATAAATAAAAATGCCAAACCCGAAACGATGACAATCAGTAGCGAAAAGAAGGAAAAGATGTTGTTGAGAAATCCTCGAAGTTCATCACGTCCTTGAGATTCCTTTTCAACAATAAACGGTATAAGAACAGAGAGCGAAACAACTGAAGCCACTGTAACAAAAATAAAGTCAGGAACACGAAACGCGGCATAGTAGATGTCGAGCTCTGCGGAGGCACCAAAAATATGTGCCAAAAGTCTGTCGCGCAGAAAAGCCAGAACTTGGGATAGAAAAGCAAATAGACCCAAGAGAAGTGCCGCCTGATTAAGGGTTTCGGTCTCCCTGTAGAAAAAACCGAGAATCTTTTGCACCATTGGCTATCTAGTAACGCTATCTAAGAATGAGTCCTTGCCTGCCTTTAGATCCTTAATAATTTTTTGAACCTCTTCACTATCTGGATTAGTCTTAGAAAGGGCCTCAAACTGTTCCAGTGCTTCTTTTGGCCTTCCTTCTTGGGCAAGAGAGAGTCCTAGATAGTATTGAGCATTGGCGTAGTCTGGAGCAAGAGCGAGAGCCCTCTTAAAGGTTTCTTCAGCGCCCTTATAATCTCTAATTGAATACTTAAGCACTCCGAGTTCAAAATGAATTCCAGGGTTGTCTGGTGTAAGTGAGACTAAACGCTCAGCAGAAGTGATGGCGCCTCTAGTATTGCCTTCTTGAATCTCAAGTTGAGCAAGTAGAAGGTGAGCATCGGCATAGTCCTCTTTCAAGGCAATAGCGTTTCTTACAGCCGAAATTGCTGCCTTCCTGTCGCTCTTATTAAGCTCAAGTTGCGCTACAAAAAGCGGTATTTCTGGGTTTAGAGGGTTGTTTTTACTTGCCTCAGAGAAGGCAAAAGCCGCATTTTCATAAGCACCTGCTGTGGAGAGCGGTGTGGGCACAAGGGCGCTATAGACGAGCCCTAGCGCAATCCAGTTTTGATACCCTGACGGGTTAACTTCGGTAGCAAGCTTTGCTGACTCAATACTTACCCTTACGGCATCTTCAAAGGCTCTTTGGTTGTCCTCTGGTGTTCCCTCTGTAGCGTTTGCTGTAGCCTGTGCCTGCGCGAAGTTAATACGCGAGAGCGCAATGTAGTAGGTATCAGTGGGTTCAAAAGATATTGCTTTGCTTACCAGGCGCTCTGTCTCATCTAGAGAAACTTGCGCGGCATTTGAGAGGTCCACAGCATTCTTAAAGTAATAAGCGGCAGCGCTTTTCTCAAAGCTTGACCAACCCAGATAAATAGCCCCAATGGCCACCAGTGTAATAAGGGGCAAAGAAACAAAACGATTTTTAGGAGATTCTTTTAGGTTTACTGTGCGAGAGGACATTATCCCAGACGAGCGGCTAGCGGCTATAAGAACACCAGTAAAGATAAAGGCAAACATTAATACTGTTGCTGATGGTCCGTACACAAAACTAGAAGACCAGAGAAAGAAAACAATTAGAAGAGAGGCGACGAGAGTAAATCGTTCCGCTCGCGATTCAGGAAGGCGGGTCAAAACTTTGATTCCCAATGCAATAAGAAGAGCAAAAAATGCTAACCATAAAACAGTTCCAAGGGCACCCGTTGTGACCACTTGTGTCGGGAGAAATCCAACTCCAAAAGGAAATGTTAGAGACCAGAAAGGAGTTGCGTTAATGTCGACTGGTTTATATATAAGCCAGTCACGGTCAAATGTGTTTGGTCCGGAGCCAAGAAAACCTTCTTGCGAGAGTACGGCCTTTGAGATACCTAAGGTAGCAGAAAACGATGGGCGGACATCGAGATTCTGAACATTGAAGGTGCGAGATACAACGTCACTTAGAGGACTTTGGGTGCCGGAGACGGTTGGGTTAATGAGGAAGGCAAGAGAAACGATGCCGAGCACAATCGGTAAAAAGGTCGGCTTCAACAGGAAATTTTTTGAAGTCTCTGGGATTGATCCGGTACTTGAAAAGCGCTTTTCCATCTTCCAGAAATAAAGAACGAGAAGAACAGAGGCGGAAAGTGTAAGGCTGAAGGCGACAGAGAAATTAATGATTGCAAGAAGCACAACACCAAGAATGAAGGCAATATACACAAGGATTCTTGCCGAAAGCTTCATGGGAATAACGCCGAGAGCAAGGGCAGCGAAAGAAGAGAGAAGTCCAAATGAGACAGCTATGTCGGTCCAGTTGCCCAATGGATTGGCCATATTTCCGGAAAAGTTTCCGAAGTTCAAAACTTCCCCACCAAAGATAATCTTTACCATCACAAAGAGAGCCACGATGGAGATAGAGAGAAAAAAAGCAACAAGGGCTTGAAGAATACGCGAAGCATCGGTAAAAATAGTTCCAGCAAGAACCACCAAAACAGAGCCCAAAAGCATGTAACCAAAAGTCCCTACTTCAAAGTTATAACCAAGGAGTGAAAGAGAAGATGGTGTAGAAGA
>CAYHLZ010000008.1:0-10108 GCA_964357635.1 uncultured Candidatus Saccharibacteria bacterium
TCATCAATATAAGGTCTGTGTAAATCAAGCTCAAAATCTTCGTTGTGAGCATACGGGACAAACGCTAGTTCTCCAACTTCTCCGGTACCAAACATTTCTTTCTCATTAAATTCTCCCTGCTCGCCACTTGCTGATTTTTCAAGTGACCAGAGTGGTTCGCCGTGCGAAATTATGAGAATATTTTTATTTCTGTATTTTTTCTCAATTTCAAAAAGAAATTCTCCTGTTCGGCGCCTAACTTCTGCACCATTTTCATTGGGATGAACTTCTCGCAAACGCTCGTCAACTATAATCTCGTCATCAGAAAGCTTGTGTTGTTTTTTAATTATTTCTACAGTTTCTTTTGCTCGTAAAAATGGTGAGCTGAAAACGAGGTCAATATTCTTGACATTCGCCCGCCCAACTTCTTCCCTGCCCTTCTCCGTCAAACGATTGTTTGGATCGCCAACAAGATCCGGAACATTTTTAGCATTACTTTCTGCTTCGCCGTGGCGCATTAGGAAATACTTGTTGCCGTTGTGTTTTATATGTTTCCTAAGCGTATCAATAGAATCAATTACAATCTTTTTCGAACCGTCAGCATTCTGCCAAATTGGTAGTGGAGTGCCCCAGTAGCGCTCGCGCGATATAGCCCAATCCTTTACTTCTTTAAGCCATTCACCAAATCGTCCATTTTTGATATGTTCTGGTTCCCAGTTTATCTTTTCGTTTGTTTTAACAAGTTTATCTCTAAGCTCGGACATTCGTATGTACCATGAGTCACGAGCATAATAGATCAGTCGAGTCTTACACCTCCAACAAAATGGATATGAGTGGGTGTATGATTCCTTGTCGAAAAGTAATTTTCGGTTTTGTAAATCTTTGAGAATTTCTACCGCGGTCGATTCTTCCAAAACTGACCTTCCTCCTAACCGCCCAGCCTCTTGTTTAAAATGACCGGTTTCATCTACTAAATGCTGTTTCGGTAACCCAACTTGTGTACCAAGATGGAAATCCTCTTGACCATACATGACAGCGGTATGTACAACACCGGTGCCGTCTGTAATGGTGACAAAATCTGCTTCGTATACTTTATGCGAATTTTCATTCTTTGGACTAAATTCGTAAAGTGGGATATATTCAGTTCCAACTAAATCTCTACCTAGAAACTTTCCAACTTCATGACCAGGCCACTTGTGTGCACTATTTCTGGCCACAATAAAAAATTCTCCAGCCCAACTGTATTTCACGTACTCAATATCCTTGCCGACAGCCAAAGCAACGTTTCCTGGAAGAGTCCAAGGTGTCGTAGTCCACGCAATAAAATAAGTATTTTCTTGATCTTTAATTTTAAACTTCACATATAGTGAAATATCTTTAACTTCTTTATACCCTTGGGCTAATTCGTGTGAGGAAAGTGCTGTTCCGCAACGCGAACACCATGGTAAAACTTTATAGTCTTTATATAACAGTTTTATTTTTTCTACATGTGCAAGAATTGACCATACAGCTTCTATATAAGAACTGTCGTAGGTAAAATACGCCTTATCCAAATTAACCCAATAGCCAATACGGTCTGTGAACCTAGCCCACTCATTCACATATTTTTGCACACTTGCTCGACATTCTTTATTAAACTTAGCAATACCGTATTCCTCTATCTCTTTTTTTGATTTCAGACCGAGAGTTTTTTCAACCTCAAGTTCAACGGGGAGACCGTGGGTATCCCAGCCAGCCTTCCTTGGCACACGAAAGCCCTGCATTGTTTTGTATCTAGGTATAGCATCCTTGAAGGCTCGTGATTCAAGGTGATGAATTGCGGGCTTGCCATTTGCTGTTGGTGGTCCTTCATAGAAAACAAATTCACCTTTCGGAGCCTCCTTTTCAAGGGTTTTTTCAAATATTTTGTTGTCTTTCCAGAATTGGAGAACCTTCTCTTCTCTCTGGGCTCGCTCAGATTTGTCGCTCATATAGGGCTTATATTAGCACTATTTAGATTCTTTCGGGTGTAGGAATGCCCAAGATATCTAAACCATTTTTCATCACAATATTAAAAGCTTTGACGACCGCCAAGCGATATGCGGATTCCGGTGAGTCACCAATAACCTGTTCATGCGCATAGAAATTATTAAAGCTCCCTGCAAGCTCTGTAAGATATGTAGTTATATAGTGTGGCGCATATTCATGCCCCGCTCTTTCTACTACTTCTGGGAATCTATAAAGAAGCCTTTCAATTTCGTGAAAATTTTCTCTGGATCCCTTTGGGTCAGCTTTTTTATCTGCCTTTTCCAAAAGGGAGTTCGTGCGTGCATATGCATACTGAAGATAAACTCCAGAGTCCCCCTCTGTTGAAACAGATTTTTCTATATCAAAGATAATGTCATTACCTATCGCTTGTCTTAGAATCATATATTTAATCGCACCTACTGCCAACGCCTCGTTATTCTTAACTTTCTTTTTTACATCTTCAATTAGTTCTTCGGCAGTTATTACGTCCCCTGTTCTAGAAGACATTTTGCCAGTGGTTAGACGAAGCATGCCGTGAGGAAGATGTTTGGTTTTCTTGGCTAAATCTGGCAGAACTTGTTTCATGGCTTCAAGCACAACTCTGAAATAATCCTTAATCTCGTTACCTGTGACCACCACAGAGAAATCGTAATGATATTTGTCATATTTATTCTTAGCATTGCCCAAATCTTTGGCCTCATACGTAGGCAGACCTTGAGAGTTTATAAACACACGGGTGTGAAGAGATGGGTCAAACTTCTCTCCTTTAAACACTATTGCTCCGCCCTCCCCTTTTTCAAAAACTTTCTCAAGGTTTTCCAAAACTATTTTTTTACCAACTTCACTTGTCTCTGATTCAAAAAAATAGTAATCAAATTTAGATCCCAATCTTTTATAAACTTTCTCAAATTCATCAAGGCTTGCTTGACGTCCTTTTTTATAAACTTTGTTTATTTCTGGGTCGGATTTGTCGTAAATTCTTTTATTTATTTCTTGGATTTCTTCTTTTGCCTTGTCGTTTTGCTCGAATGCTTTGGTTCCGAAAACATAAGGATCTTTCTCTCCCTTTAATATTCCCCATATGGCTTTGGCGACATGAAGGCCGGCGTCACCTTGATAATTTGCCTGTTTGACCTCTGCGCCGTTCCACTCAAAAACACGAGAAAGCGTGGAGCCAATAACGTTTGGCATTAAGTGGCCTATATGAAATTCTTTAAACGGATTGGGGTCGGTGTGCTCCACCATTATTTTGAAACCCCTAGCGTGCTCACCTTTTCCAAATTTTTTATCCTTTTTAATAATTTCCCCGAGACTCTTCTTAAAAAACTCTTTGGAGAGATAGAAATTTATAAACCCAGGACCAGCAAGTTCTATTTTTTCAATTTCGTCTGGTTTATTTTTTTGTAGATATTCTAGTATTTCCTCTTTATGTCCATATCTTATGGCAACGTTTGTAGAGTAATCGCCATTCTTGAGATCATTAGGATGCTCCAGACTAAACTCGCCCGCCTCTATCCCAAGCGTAGTTAAGGCCTCTTTCAACAACATTTTAATGCTGTTTGTCATCTCCTCATGATACCCGAAATAATTTATAATGGCTAAATGGCACTATCTGACAAACGAATTTTAGAAGCAAAAAAGGCTGGTTATGTTGTTATTGAACCATTTAGAAAAGAGAATCTCGCAACATCAAGTTACGATGTAACGCTTGGAGAATTCTACTTCCGAGAACAACCTTCCAAGTATGACCATAATGTTTACAACATTTGGAGTAAGGAACATACCGACCACGTCTGGGGCACAAAGGCCAAGAAAGCTGATACAGCTAGTAAAGTTTTTCAAAAGTATAAATTCAATTGGAAAGGTATAAGTCCCACGGATAAAGTAATACTTCTTCAACCGGGAGAAACTATTCTTGCCCACACTAATGAGTTTATCGGGGGCAGACACCACATTACAACTATGATGAAGGCTCGCTCAAGCATGGGCAGAAACTTTGTTGAGGTGTGTAAATGTGCCGGTTGGGGCGACGTTGGTTTTTTTAACCGTTGGACCATGGAGATTACAAATAACTCTAGAAACTATGCTATCCCTTTGGTAGTCGGACGACGTATTGCGCAGATAATCTTTTTTGAAACAGGACCTATTCTTAAAAATGACTATACGAAAAAAGGTAAATATCAAGCATCAGAAAATTTGAAAGAAATGAAAAAGAATTGGAAACCTGAGAGCATGTTGCCGAAACTCTACCGCGACCGTGAAATAAAAAAGGCGGGGTAAGCGACGTTACCCCGCCCGCAAGTCCACTGAATTCAGACGGCCACTGGCGCCGGGATGGCTGGCCACGGATCGTATCCTTCCAACGTAAAGTCTTCGTACCTGAAGCCAAAGATATTTTTAACTTCTAGATTAATTCTAATCGTTGGAAGCGCCCTTGGCTCTCGAGAGAGCTGTAACTTCGCCTGCTCCATGTGGTTGAGATAGATGTGTATGTCTCCGCCAACCCAGACAAACTCGCCGGGCTCGTAACCACACACCCGTGCCATCATCATGGTGAGCAGGGCATACGAAGCTACGTTGAACGGCACACCAAGAAAGGTATCGCAGCTTCTCTGATACAGCTGGCACGAGAGCTTGCCATCTGCCACATAGAACTGGAAGAAACAGTGGCACGGAGACAGTCTCATCTTCGGCACATCAGACGGATTCCACGCAGTCACGATGATGCGCCGAGAATCCGGATTATTCTTGAGCATCGCGACTACTTTGGCGATCTGATCGATGGGTTGATTTTCCATCTCATCCGGTATCCAATCAGGATTTCCCGGGTGACCAGGAACCAAGACCCAGTTCGGCCACTCCCTCCACTGATGACCGTAAGCTGGTCCGATGTCACCTTTCTCGTCCGCCCACTCGTCCCAGATTGTTACACCGTGCTCCTGTAACCAGCGAATATTTGTGTCTCCACGCAGAAACCACAGAAGTTCATAGATTACGGACTTGAGGTGAAGTTTCTTAGTTGTGAGCAGAGGAAACCCTTCGGCAAGGTCAAAGCGCATCTGGTATCCGAAGATACTGATTGTGCCTGTGCCTGTCCTGTCTGACTTCTTCACACCATTAGTAACGATGTGCTGCATCAAATCAAGGTACTGTTTCATGCATCCTCCAACTTGGTTGGTGAAAATAGCTCTTGGTGCACTCTACACGCCAAAAAGATAAAACGCAAACTACTTCACATCTACCCCTATACTTCTTGCTGTGCCAACAATAATTTTTAAAAAAGGAGCCACCCTGTGGCTCCTTAAACCTCAATAGAGCGCCAACAAATGTACCTATCGACGCATCTTGTCGGCCATCATTCGCACACGTGCAGGATCAAGCTCTGTGTGCGACTTGCTAATGCCGGTCGCGACTAGAAAGTAATCCACGTAGTTGAGAAAAGGGTTGACGTTCTCCGGAGTCATGCCACTCGCTATTGCAATCTTGGCCTCAGGGACTGCTCGACGCATGATTTCTAGCTTCTCAAGGGCGGGTGGTAAACCGGTCGCTGGCCCACTTGTTGTTATAACATTGGCAAAGGCGAATACGGATTTGGTTACGCGTGTCAAATCTTTGGCGGGTTTTCGATACTTGAAATCGACCCCCGCAAACAATTGCCCTGCGTAACCGCAATTTCTGAGAGTGCTCCTGACCTTGAGCGGCACGTCGACCTGATCGAGGTGGTTATCATCACCCTCCATGTAACCGATATCGTCCATCCAAATTGCGGAAGCGTTCCAAATCTTCGATAGCAGGTCTACTGCTTGAATTGGGGTAACTCCGAGAAAGTTCACGCCAAGGAACCTTCCTTTACTGATTGAATCATCAACCTTAGCGTAAATATCTTGAAGTTTCTCTGGACTAATATCGTGATTGATGAGAAAGACCCCATCGGCCCCGTTATCAAATGCGATTTGGACATTTTCCAAAGCCTGAGTTTCGCTTTGGGCGTGAATTACCACTATAAGCTGGTTCTTGCGCATGTATGTCTCCACAAAAGAGGTGTCTGAGGCCAGTTTACTTATTTTTTGTATAAAAACAATGCTCCGCGCAAGCGAAGCTTTGGATTTTAAATTTATTAGTAACTCTTAAACTACTTCACATCTACCCCCATACTTCTTGCGGTGCCGGCGATAATCTTAGAAGCTGCATCAATATCATTGGCATTTAAATCTGGCATCTTTTTTTCTGCAATTTGTTTTAGTTGGGCCTTGGTGAGTGAGCCAATTTTTGAGGTGTTGGGAGTGCCTGACCCTTTCTCTTTGGAAATTGCTTTAAGGATAAGAGCAGAAGCCGGTTCTGTTTTATAAATAAGAGTGTATTTCTTGTCTTCAAAAATATGAACAACTGTGGGCACAGTTTCTCCCTTACGGTCTTTAGTTTCTTCATTAAAACGCTTGACGAATTCGCCAATAGGGATACCAGCCGAACCAAGTACGGGTCCAAGCTGTTGCCCAGGCACAGCTTGCCCACCAGGGATTTGGAGTTTTAGAACTTTTACAACTTTCTTTGCCATATATAAGTGGTTAGAATACGTTAAACCTTTTTAACTTGCAAGAAATCAAGTTCAACAGGAGTTTCCCTACCAAACATGTTAACCAAGACTTTGACCTTACCACGCTCCTCATCAATTTTAGAAACTTTTCCTTCAAGTTCCTTAAAGGGTCCATCAATTACAAGCACCGCATCATTTTCCGAAAGATTTATAGTGTGAGTAACCTTATCAGCTGACATTCGGGCAAAAAGTGTTTCTACTTCTGATTTGTCTATAGGCACAGGATAAACTCCAGAGCCGACAAAGCCTGTGACTCTTGGGGTGTTGCGAACCACATACCAAGAATCATCAGTAACAATCATGTCCACCAAGATATAACCTGGGTAAATTTTCTCTTCCTCTTCTACTCGTTTGCCTCCTTTAATCTTTATCTTTTTTTCAACAGGTACAATTACATTGAAAATTTTATCCTCCATGCCCAGAGACTCAATGCGCTGTTTGAGATTACGCATCACAGCATTTTCATATCCAGCATAAGTGTGGATGACGTACCAATTTCTGCCTTCAGATATTTTTTGTTTTGCCATAGATTAGAGAATGAATTTCTGAAGAACGAGAGAGAAAATAAAGTCAAAGAAACCAAGGAAAATCGCTGCCAAAATTGAAATGGCAATAACCGCAACAGTAAAGACGATAGACTGAGTTCTGGTTGGCCAAGAAACGTGCTTGAGTTCCTCGCGTGTATCCTTAAGATAATTTATGAATCTAGACATATTCTTGCCTGCCTGCCGGTAGGCTGGTTATAAAAAACACCCCCTCGGGTGCTTTTTGATACTACTACATCTGCCTTGTGTAAGTCAACTATCTGATTTCGTAGACAACAGTGACGCTTACGATTGATTTGTTTTCTCCAGCGGGAATAGTGGGGGCTGGGGCGCTACTTGCCTTCAACATCATGTCCCCGCCCATACCCTCGGCATAATACGGGATTCCTCTGTCCGTGTTGTCATAGAAGCTTACAACCCGAACCAGTCTTACTCCAAGCTCTTTAGAGAGAACTTTGGCCTTTGCCCTTGCATCCTCTATAGCAAGAGCCCTAGCTTCGTCCAGAAGTTTGTCCGGATCATCAATAGCAAATGTTATGCCCGAAAGATTTGTTGCACCCTTGTCACCGGCTAAAGCAAGTGCTTTACCAGCATCTTCGGTCTTTCTAATTTTTACGAGAATTGAGTGACTAACAGTGTAACCATCTTCAACTTGTCTTCCTGGTGGACAATATGTTGGAGAACAAATTGTTGATTGATAAGTATATTTGGGCCAGATAGAGTAGTCAGTCGTTTTAATATCTTTGTCTTCAACACCAAGTGCCTCCAATCCGGCAAGAATTGCATCCATCTTTTCTGTCACTTCTGCTTGGGCATCACTTACAACCTTCGCATCAGCGGAAACAGAGAAAGAGAAAGTAGCTACATCAGGAATAGAAACCACCTCTCCTTCACCAGTCACCGAGATAGAGTTATAAGCTGGGTCAACACCTTTAAGTTCCTTAAGAGCACCTAGTGCTTGGGCTAGAAGAAACACTGTTAAAACAATAATTGCGATTCGTCCCCACCTCAAAACCTTTTGGAATTCTTCTGTATTCATGATTTATAAATTATATACTATCCTCTCTTAGACGTGCAAACTGCTAAACTCTTTCTAACTTATCCTATCTTTCAGGGAACGCCTGTTTTCTATAAATATGTTGAAAATAAGTACAGTGAAACTAACAGACAGAAGCCCAAGAGCGATACCTGCCAAAACGTCAAGCATCCAATGCGCACCAAGATAGAGTCTTGAAAACCAGATGAGAATCGCCCCCATAAATGAGCCGAAAACTAACACCGCCTTGTTTGCCGGTGTCTTTATCTTGCCCCAAAAAGAGTGAATTAGCATGAAGAAAAAAGCGGTGGCAACGGTGGCGTGTCCGGAAGGGAAACTCCAGCCCTCAACGGCGATAATAGCGCTTGGGCGAGTTACTTGAAAAGTTTCTTTGAGAATTGCGAGAGAAACAATAGCGATTAAAAGAGCGACAACAAAGAGAACGGCATCATATGTGCGGGCGCGGACAACAAGAATAATGGCAATAAAGGCGGTGGCGAAGGTCAGGGCAAAGGGGTTTCCTAGTTTTGCAACAAGGACAAAGATATTGGTAAGAAAAGGTGTGCGCAGGCCTGTGATGGCGTGCTCAACCGCTGTGTTAAAAGGTATAAGCTCTGCACCAGAAAGCAGACCTTCAATGATAATAACGAGCACCAGCCCAGATATCATGAAAACCAGAAGAAATAAAATATTTTTAGCCCAATTTGGAAACATAGTGGTCCTATAAGCCTATCATAATTTTAGCTCTCCTAACTCACAGCTATGATTCAAGAAATTTAGAAATAAAAGCCTTGGTTTCTTCGGGATTTTTGACTCCAACACACTTTATGCCAAGCGCTAGAACCGGCGCGTCATTGCCACCAGGAGTAAGCCTGTCGCCCACATATAATATTTTCTCCTTAGCAATCCCCGTCTCTTTCATCAATTTTTTGAGTCCGTAGGCCTTATCAATTCCCGGTCTCGTAACTTCTATAGAGGTAGTTCCACCGAAGCTCATGGAGAAATCCGGTAATTTACTTTTAAGCACTTCCATCATACGTACACGCTTCTCACCATCAGGATCCCAGCTTTCTTTGAGTTCAATCGGAGCGTCCTGTCCAAAGGCAGAGAAATTCAATTGTGCTCCTCTGTCCTCCACGGTCTCTCCATAAATTTTAGTTGGCTTATCAAAACCCGACTCTTCAAAAATAGTTTCAAAAGCATTTGTAATACGCTCCTTCTCTTCTTCGGATAGCTGAGTATCGTAGTGGCAAACCCACTTGTCTTTATCGTCACAAAAAACAGTGCCCGTGGCTGGCAGAATGAAAAGGTTTCTCTTTTTCTCTTCCGGACACATGAGATGGTCTACCACCTGCCGTTGAAACTGCTCATAGCGAGCACCGGAAATAATGGCCACCTTATACTTCCCCAAGAGCTGGCAGAGAAGCAGAGCCATTTGGCTATCAATCGGGGTCTTACTTCGTGTCAGCGTCCCGTCAATATCAAAAACAATCAATTCAAAGCCTTTCATTTAGTAGGATTCAAAAGTTATGTGACCACGAACATCTGACATCTTTCTATAGAAGTTAAGTTCGGGATAAATGTTTTTAGAATTGAAAATAATTTGGTCCATACCTTCCCAAAGAAGAAACCACGCAGCTGGTTCAAGGAAAACCAGCATAAATGACATGTATAAACTTTTTGTCGGATCTTTAGACACGATAAGCGTGGCGGCAATCATGGAGATAATACCGAGGACTATCATGCCTATGCCAAGCCTTAGCATCGCCCATTTTTCTTTAATTAATAAATGGTGGTGTCTTTTGAAATGTTCTGTGAGTCGTTCCTTGATAACTGCTTCGTTTGCTTCGTTTCTATCTTTTGCTGGAGTATATAACACCAACTTTATTCCGCCGTTATTTTTATCTAGAGAAGCTCGTTTAATCTCATTAAGAAAGTCTGTTGATA
>CAYHLZ010000009.1:0-8304 GCA_964357635.1 uncultured Candidatus Saccharibacteria bacterium
GGTCACACCCGTTCTCATTCCGAACACGGAAGTTAAGCTCTGTAGTGCCGATGATACTCGTAAGGGGAAAGTAGGTAGCCGCCAGAACAAAGTATTTGATACAATGTAGTTATGAATCAATGGTCTATCAGGCGCAAGAGAATTATTTTCTCTATTGTCACTCTTGCCCTCATTGTTCTTGTTGGATTACCGATTTTTTTCCTATTTTACAAAGCTCCAACTTGTTTTGATGGCAAGCAGAGCGGTCTAGAGACCGGCGTAGATTGTGGCGGTTCATGCCAACTTCTTTGCACCGCAGAGTCCCTACCTCTAATACTTAGGGGCGACCCTAGAGTTCTTAAAATTGCCGACAACACTTTTGAAGTAGTGGCTCTGATAGAAAATCCAAATGTTAACGGAGAAATTTATCGAGCAGGTTATACAATTAGACTCTACGATGCTCTAAACAGTATTCCCGTTAAGGTTATAGAAGGCGAGACACATATCCCTAAGGGCATTACGTTCTCTATTTTTGAAGGACCATTCAATCTTGAAGTTGGAGTTTCGCCAAACAGAGCCACTCTTGAGTGGAAAAAGGATACTCTTGTCTGGCAAAGAAATACAACACCAACACCAGAGCTTGTGGTCTCAGATATGATAATTTCTAAAGAAGAGAGCAAACCAAGACTAGATGCCAATATAAAAAATGTTTCTTTGGAGAATGTTTCTAACATTGATCTTGCGGCCTTAATTTCAAATGAAACGGGCAGTGTCTTTGCCGCCTCTAAAACTTTTATAGATGTTTTACCAACTGGGCAGAGTGTCCCAGTTGTCTTTACTTGGCCAGAGCCGTTTAAAGAAAAAGCCATCAATACAAATATCATTATTCGTATCTTGCCCGACAAAAGTTTTGTCCGCTAGATGAAGGAAAATTTTCTTACCAAGTTTGTTTCCAAGATTCAGATTGACTGGTACATGTTTGTGCCGGCAATTCTTCTCTCGCTTGCCGGACTTGTGACCATGAATTCGTTCTCAGGTGAGGATCAATTTCTCTTTCGCCAGAGTATTTGGCTTTTAATTTCTGTTTTAATATTTCTTGCTGCAACAACGGTTGATTGGCGGTTTTTGCGCCAGACCAAAATCCTTGTACCCATTTTTGTCTCTATTTTAGGCCTACTTTCTCTACTTCTTCTTATAGGTCAGTTGACTAGCGGGACTCAGAGCTGGTTTCAATTTGGTGCTTTTGCACTACAACCATCAGAGCTTGCCAAACTTGTACTTGTCTTAATGCTTGCCAAATATTTTTCTCGCAGACACATTGAGATAAGAAATATTCGGCACATCATCATTTCTGGCATCTATGCCGCCCTTATTTTTGCACTAGTCTTCCTCCAGCCAGACTTCGGGGGCGCCATGGTTATCTTTGGTATCTGGTTTGGCATGGTTTTAGTTTCCGGAATTTCTAAAAAGCACTTAATCTTTGTTACAATCTTGGCGATAGCCACATCTGCCATTCTCTGGACAGCGGTGTTTGCTCCATATCAGAAAGCTCGTATCGTTTCTTTCATTCACCCGCTCGCTGATATTCAGGGTGCTGGTTACAATGCGTATCAATCTACGGTGGCTGTTGGCTCAGGCGAGCTTCTCGGCAAAGGTATTGGACAGGGGAGTCAATCAAAACTGAGATTCTTACCAGAATATGAAACCGATTTTATTTTTGCTGCTTTTACCGAAGAATGGGGTTTTATTGGCGCTATAATTCTTCTTGTGCTTTGTCTTATTTTACTTGTGAGAATTACCACCAACGCTGAGCTAGCCGCCACAAATTTTGAAACACTTTTCGGCCTTGGGGTGGTGGTCTGGTTTTCTCTTCATTTGGTTGTACATGCGGGCATGAATATGGGAGTTTTACCTGTAACAGGCATAACTTTTCCGTTTATGAGTTATGGTGGTTCTCATTTATTAACTGAATGGTTTGCTCTAGGAATACTTTCAAGCATGAGACGTCACTCTCAAGGACCGAGGTTATAGGTAAAGTGCGAAAGTTTTTACGGACATCTGCTCAAAAGAAAATTTTTCTTGGATAGATGCTTTTAAATTACTGCCAAGACGCTCTCTTAAGCTCTTGTCTTGTGCCAGAAGTACCAAAGTAGAGAAAAGAACTTCTGGGTTATCAGGTGGAATAAGTACTCCATTAGTACCACTCTCAATTATTTCTGGAATACCGCCAACAGAGGTAGCGATGATCGCTTTTCCAGCCACTCCGGCTTCAAGTAGCGCGTAGGGCATACCTTCTGAACGCGAAGGAAGACAAAAGATATCAAATCCTCCCAAAAGCAAACGAGCATTATCTACAAACCCCTTGAATTTAATAGAGTCTATAATACCCATATTCTTAGCCATATTTTCAAGATTTTGTCTTTCTTCTCCATCTCCTATAATAACTAGTTTTGCCTCATGTTTTTTCTTGAACTTGGTCCATGCAGTAAGAAGCACATCTAATCCCTTTATTTTGTGAAGTTCGGCAATTGTTCCTACTGTAAATGATTTATCTTCTCGTTCATTTACACCAAACTCTTTTATGCCGTTATAAATCACCACAAGCTTGTTTTTTATAAAGG
The DNA here is from genome assembly GCA_964357635.1 of uncultured Candidatus Saccharibacteria bacterium. GTDB lineage: Bacteria > Patescibacteriota > Minisyncoccia > Phycocordibacterales > Zambryskibacteraceae > UBA5004. Next base: position 2,601 of record CAYHLZ010000009.1, read on the forward strand.
GTAAATTGGAAATATCATTTTTTGTCTTCTCTGATACGCAAATGGTTTTATGTGACAAAAGAATTGTGAGCCAAGTAAAATATTTTATTAAGATTTTCTGCCATTCTGACCTTGGCCCATTAAACGCCCAGCCGTGAGAAGTAAAAATAATTTTTTTTACACCCATCAATCTTCCTGCTAGAGCGCCAAGTCCACCCATCTTTGAACTATTGATATGGAAGACGTCTGGTTTCTCTTTTTTTAAAAATTTAGTAATCTTGCCAAAAGATTTAAATTCTTTTATTAGAGAAATATCTCTGTCTAAGCTATCAAGTGTAGTGACTTTAATATTTTCTTCTCTCAACTTTTCAACCAACTTTCCGTTTTGCCCGCAAAGCACGACCACATCGTGCTTCTGCTTTTTTGCCTCTACCGCAAGTTCCAAGACGTAGCGCTGTGCGCCCCCCAAATTAGATTTGGTGATGCCGTAGAGGATTTTCATCTGATATGGTCATTATAAGGGTTTTATTGTATAATGCACGCTTATGAGTTTTCTCAATAGGAAAGAGCCCTTCGTCCTTCTTTTGGGAGACCTTGTCTCCTTTGTGGTAGCGCTCTGGCTCTCTCTTTTAATCAGGGCTCTGGAGGTGCCGTCTAAAGAATTTTTCTTGACGCACTTATTGCCATTTAGCTTACTTTTTGTAGTTTGGATTTTTGTTTTCTATATTGCTGGTTTATACGAGAAGCACACCACAATTCTTAGGTCTAGACTCCCAAGCATTCTTGCTAGCACGCAATTTATAAACTCGAGCGTAGCGGTAGTCTTTTTCTATTTCATACCGCTTTTTGTTATTACGCCAAAAACAATTCTATTTATATATCTTTTTGTCTCTTTTGTTCTTGTTTTATCTTGGAGAATGTATGGCTACTTCATCATCGGGCACGCTCGTCCCGCAAATGCCATCATTATTGGTTCTGGAGAGGAAATGAGAGAACTATTTGAAGAAGTTAATAGTAACCCTATATACAACATTAAATTTACTTCCTGCGTTGACCTTAATAGGGCAGATGAAAAGGGTTTCTGGGATGAGATTATCGCCCACATATACTCCGAGGATGTCTCGGTTATCGTCATTGACCTAGCCAATAAAAATGTTCTACCCGCCCTACCTCACCTTTATAACCTAATCTTCTCCAAAATTAACTTTGTTGATATGCATAAAATCTATGAAGATATTTTTGATAGAATTCCTCTTTCACTTCTCAAATATAATTGGTTTCTAGAAAACATCTCCACAGCCCCTCGGGGTGGACACGGTGCACTGAAGCGTTTTATGGACATCATGATTTCTCTTCCACTTCTTCTTGTTTCTCTTCTTATGTATCCATTTGTTTTTCTTGCCATAAAGCTTGATGATGGGGGAGACATCTTTAACCTTCAGGATCGTGTCGGGAAAAACAATCATACTATTCGTCTTTTGAAGTTTAGAACCATGCTCTTTAACGATAATGGCGATTGGCAGAACAAGGGCCTAGAAAATAAAGTAACAAGAGTTGGTAGTTTCTTGCGCAAGACTAGATTAGATGAATTTCCACAACTCTGGAATGTTCTTAAAGGCGACCTTTCACTTATTGGTCCACGACCAGAATTTCCTGAAGCGGTGAAGCACTATGTTGGCGAGATTCCTTATTACAACGTGCGCCACTTGATAAAACCGGGACTTTCTGGTTGGGCGCAGATTTATCACGACGCGCACCCACACCACGGCGTTGATACCTTCGAGACGGCGCATAAACTTTCTTATGACCTCTACTACATTAAGAACCACTCACTTCTCTTGGATGTAAAAATTGCCCTAAGAACTCTTAAAACACTGGCATCCATTGCTGGCAGGTAAGAAATTTGACACAATAGCGACATAACAATGCGTAAACATATCTGGATATCACTTGCTCTCGTCGCTGCCTTTGTCACTCTTGCCTTTTTTGTAGTTCGTGGTGATGGATTTAAGGGTCGTTTTCCATACAACTTTGGCCTTGATTTGGTTGGAGGTACAGAGCTCATCTACAGAGCCGACACTTCAAATGTAGACAACATTCCAGATGCCATGGAAAGCTTGAAGGAAGTTATTGAGCGCAGAGTCAATGTTTTCGGCGTCTCTGAGCCGTTGGTTCAGACTGAAACAGCTGGGTTAATATCGGGACTTAAGGATGAAAGACTTTTAGTTGAACTTCCAGGGGTAACAGATATAGAAAGAGCAATTGAACTTATCGGGAAAACTCCTGTTCTTGAGTTTCGTCTTGCGAAAGATAATGCCGAAGAAACTGTAAAAGCAAACCCAGAAGCTAAGGTAAATGAGCTTTTTAAAGATACGGGTTTAACCGGGCGCTACCTCTCTAGAGCGCGAGTTGAGTTTGATCCAAACACGGGAGTTGCTCTTGTGGGGCTCGTCTTTGATAAAGAAGGGAGCGAACTTTTTGCAAAAATTACCCGTGAAAATAAAGGAAAGATTCTAGCTATCGTTCTTGACGGCACAATCATATCAGCTCCAGTAATTATTGATGAGATTAAGGATGGAAGCGCGCAGATTACAGGCCAATTTACCCCCGAAGAAGCAAAAGAACTAGTGCGCAATCTTAATTATGGCGCTCTTCCAGTTCCGATTGAACTTGCTTCTTCACAGACGGTTGGAGCAACTCTAGGTGAGCAAGCACTCAAAGATGGTATTAAGGCTGGCATCATTGGTTTCGCACTCCTCGCTCTTTTTATGGTGCTCTGGTATCGCTTGCCTGGGGTCATAGCAACACTTGCACTTATCTCTTATGCCATACTTTCACTTGCGATATTTAAACTAATACCAGTGACACTCACTGCTGCGGGTCTTGCGGGATTTATCCTCTCCATAGGTATGGCGGTGGACGCTAACGTGCTTATATTTGAGCGCACTAAAGAAGAATTAAAGAAGGGTAAAAGCATTTATGATGCTCTACACGAGGGCTTTAAAAGAGCGTGGCTTTCTATCCGTGACTCAAACATTTCTTCTATAATTACCGCCTTCATCCTCTTCTGGCTTGGCACTTCTGCGGTCAAAGGTTTTGCCCTAACGCTTGGTATCGGAGTGCTGGTCTCAATGTTTACTGCTATCACAGTCTCTCGCACCTTCCTGCTTGCCATAACCATAGGGGAGAGTACGCCGCTGAAAAAGTTTTTATTCAGTAACGGGATGGATATGTTCAAGAAAAAAACGGAATAAATATGAAAATTGTCCAACACAGAAAAATATTCTTTACCCTCTCGGCCATTCTATTTGCTCTGTCTCTTTTTAGCATTTTCACATATGGATTTAATCTTGGTATTGATTTTAAAGGAGGCACTATTACTGAAGTGAGTTTCGCGGGCGAGCGACCAACGAAAGAAACTGTAGAAGAAGAAATGTTGCCACTAGAGCTTGGTGGATTTTCTGTCCGACCATCAGGGGAATCAAATTATATTATCCGCACCAGAGAACTTTCTTTAGAAGAAGGGCAAAAGCTTGTTGGTGTCCTCGGTAGCCCAAAAGTTGAGAGACAAAACACGGTTGGACCTATCGCTGGGGTTGAGCTACGAGACAAGGCATCTAAAGCGATTGCCCTTACGATACTTATGATAGTGCTTTTCATTACCTTCGCTTTCCGCAAGGTTTCCCAGTCAGTTTTCACCGCTAAAAGCGGGACCCCGCCAAAGGCGGTGGCTTCTTGGAAATATGGTCTTGCAACCATCGTGGCACTTCTTCATGACATTCTTATACCCGTTGGAGTCTTTGTCTTTTTGGGAAGGTTTTATGGACTAGAGATTGATTTACTTTTCGTATCAGGACTTCTCGCAATCCTTGGTTACTCAGTGCATGACACTATCGTCGTCTTTGACCGCGTGCGTGAAAATTTGCGTCTTAATGACGAAGCAAAAAAAGATGAAGAGTTTGAAATAACTGTTGGCAAGTCTGTGGCACAAACGTTTGTACGTTCCATTAATACCTCTCTTACTCTACTTATAACCCTCATCGCCCTTTACTTTGTGGGATCCGGTGCCACCAAAGACTTTGCCCTCCTTCTTACTATAGGCGTGATTGTGGGCACTTATTCCTCAATATTCGTGGCTTCTCCTCTCTTGGTTAGTTTTTACAAGCTAGCTACAAAAGTTAAATAAAATCTATAATTTTTTCTTTAACAACAAAGGCCAGATACTAAAATACTTTCCCCCATTGTTTATTGTTACACCCTTGTTGCTCGAAAAAGATATAGAATTTTTAAGGCCCAGTCTCTTAGACAAATGAAGAGTTACTGCTCTTTTGGCAGCAATAGCTGGCGAGTCATTAGCTGTATCATTTTGTGTTTTTAGTTCAAAACTTACACATCCCGTCAAAAGATCACACATTTGTAGTAAGGGCACGCCGTGGGAATGACATCTTAATACGTTATGTACTGTGGATATTTTCAGCAATTCTTTTGAAAGATCGGTGAAATGGCGTTTTGGTTTAGTCACGTAATCAGCTATTAGTGTGCATCTCTCGTTTTTCTTGCAATTATTTTTACAAAGAATTTTTATATATTTAACATATGATTTCCAGAAATCACCATATATCTCTTTACTAAAATTAGGATCATCTTTATTTACCGTAAGAGCACAAAAGTGGAATTTATATTTAAACAATACATCTATAAAACTTTTATATTTATTAATTGAATCTCCATCTTTGATTTCGGTAAAATGATACTCTGGAAGTCTAGTTGCTCGCATTATTAAATTAATATCATTTCCTGAAACTACTCTTGGATTTGTAACTAAATCTTTTAGTAATTTTTTTCTTTCAGCTTTGAACCCTGCAGTTAAAGAATTATGTGTTTCAACAAGTTCCTTGGTTATTAGATCCGGCTCTTCAATCTTTAGAAATCCAATTACAAAAAAGGGCTGCTTGGCTTCCATGCCTTCAGTTATACCCGACTCATCAATGAATATAAAAGAATTCATTTTAAGGCAAGTATAACTCTATCTTTCATAAAATACAGTAACCTAATAAGGGCTCTAAATAAGGGTTTTTATATTTGCTTGACTTGGAAGTTCTAATCCGTATACTTATCTCCACGTCTTAACTACAACTAAAACCTGTCGTTGAGACAGATGTACTTTAAAAATTGAATGAATTACAAGACAAGAACAGCAATAACTGTTCTATTCTAAAAAAATGAAACCAGTTGTATTCCAAAACAGCAACAAGGAATACAGCCAGAGCAGGGTAAAAAACTTAAGTGGTTCAAAAAAGAAAACAATATCGTTTTCTCTTTTGTTCCGTTAAATATTAGAGTTTGATCCTAGCTCAGGATGAACGCTGGCGGCGTGGATAAGGCATGCAAGTCAAACGAGCCCAAAACTTATCGCAAGATTTGATTTGGGTTAGTGGCAGACGAGGTAGTAACACGTAGGAATGCACCCAGAAGTCTCGCATAGCTTCGCGAAAGCGGGGGTAATACGAGATGTGGTAGCGATATCAAAGAAGCAATTCGCTTCTGGAGCAGCCTGCGAAGTATCAGCTAGTTGGTAGGGTAATGGCCTACCAAGGCAATGACGCTTAGGGGACCTGAGAGGGTGACCCCCACCGATGGGACTGAGACACGGCCCATACACCTACGGGTGGCCGCAGTCGAGAATCTTCCGCAATGGACGAAAGTCTGACGGAGCGACGCCGCG
>CAYHLZ010000010.1:0-8132 GCA_964357635.1 uncultured Candidatus Saccharibacteria bacterium
TTCATCGGCTCTCCAACATCTTTTGATTCTGGAAATTTTTTGGCAAACCAATCGGAAACACTTGGTTCCTCCGTCCTACCATCTGGATGTACCACAAGCCCGCTTGGTTTATTTATCACCAACACATCGGAATCTTCGTATAAAATATTTTCTGTTAAATCAATCATTTTACGAGTGGGCACGAGAGGACTTGAACCTCCAAGCCTTGCGGCATACGCTTCTGAAGCGTACGCGTATACCAGTTCCGCCACGTGCCCGTTTCAAGACAATACAATATATGATAGCATCGTGCTACGGGCGGTTAGCTCAGTTGGTAGAGCGCCTCATTTACACTGAGGATGCCAGGGGTTCGAGTCCTCTACCGCCCACCAAATGAAATTTGTAAGAGATAATAAGGAACTTGAGACACTTAATTTAGAACTCAATAATCCAGAACAACTGAAGAGCTATAAAGAACCTTTTGATAACTATAAAACTGGTTTCTTGCCGCGCATCCTCGGAGGTCTCCTTGTCGGAAGTGGCAATTTTATCTACGGAAGCAAGCCTTCATATTTGAAATTCCGAGCGGTAGAAGTGATAGCTCGTGTACCGTATCACTCGTGGTCATCTGTGGCCTATACACTACTTACCATGTTTTATTCTGACGAAAAGAGAGCGTTGAGACTTTCTGATGTGACAAAATATGCAAGAATTGCACAAGATAACGAAACTATGCATGTGGTTGTCGTCTCTCACCTCACTCGTCTGGAAGAAAAGATTGGATTTATAAGACATAGTCTCATACCAATGATATTTGCCTTTTTCTACTTTTGGGCATCTTATTTTCTTTACTTGTTTAGCCCGCGCTCATCCCTTGAGTTAAATTATCTCTTTGAACAACATGCCTTTGATCAATATAGTCTCTTTCTAGAATTTCGTGGTGAAGAACTTAAAAAGAAACCAGTTGATAGCGAATTCTTGCGTTGGTATGGTAGAAACCCGAGAAATCAATATGAATTCTTTCTTTCCGTCAGAAATGATGAAATTATTCATCGCAACCAATCAATAAAAGAAATTAGCGCAGGAAAAACTGTTTAATAAAAGAAATGAAAAAGCTGTGATATAAAATCACAACTTTTTCATTTGGTGTCCCCGGCAGGAATCGAACCTGCATCAAAGCCTTAGAAGAGCTCTACTTTATCCATTAAGCTACGGGGACAAGCGAGAAGCAGATAAGGAACTTGTTCATTATATGCCTTCGAGTGCCGTCCCCGCCTGCTACTGCAGACAGGGGACAAGAGGTGTCATTTGTATCGTAACTTTCTTATAGAGATGGGTCAATTCCTGTTGGATTTGAACTTTTTATTCTTTCAAATTCTAACTTCTTGTTTTCATAATAAGAAGCAGTTTCTTTAAGTAAATTTAGGTCCAAACCACCATTTTCACTCACCGACTCATTGGCTGAAAAGATTTCTCCTTTATCAATTTTTATAAATGTAAAAATACTTAAAGCGATAATCAGAACAGCAAGTACTGCGGTAGATAGAGAAATAATTTTCCAATCACCCTCCTGACTTTTACCAAATTTAAATAACTCAACATGAAGATTTAAGTTTAATTTCTTATGCATAAATGTTTTTTGGTTCTCCACGGTTTAATCAAATGAGTGAATGGCCAAAGTAATTCTGAGACGCCAGTTTACATCAACCTCTGAAAGACTTGAGTCATCTATCATAACTCGGTGTGGCAAGCTCTCAACGGCACGCAAGAAAGCAAGGGTTTCTGCCCACGCACCTTGGGTTTCTAAGACTATACGAATAATGTTTGGTTCAAGCGTCTTTTTATCTTCTATCTTACCCACAGAAACAATCTTGGTTTCTAGTCCGAGTGAGCGTCCAGTTGACTCAATATTTTCAATTAGGGGCACCAACTTTTCGTTTGTAAAAACAATTTCATCAAAGGTGGTCAGGTCTTCGCCAGCATTCGTTTTGATTGTTTTTATAGACTGAGCAAGTTCTCCTGTCTCTGATGTGCGGTCAGCCTCACTAAGAAGTAGGGAAGTCTTTTTATTTTTTGTCTTAATATCATAGATGCCGAAAACCAAGGCAGACAGAAAAATAAGAGAAATCAAAGAAAGTGTAACCATAAATACTCTGGAGCTTTTCGTAATCATATGGGTGAGAATTTTATCTGAAACAAGATGTCTTTGTCTTTGGCAAGATCCGATATTGGCAAAGTTACGTTAGAAAAATATCCTGATGAATTAATTTTGTTCTCAAACATTACGAGTTTCTGCCTATCTTCGGCGACACCTGTAACAGAGAGAGTTATCTTATCTTTTGATCTTAACCATGTAAGAGCGGTAATACGAATACCTGCCAATTTTTGCTCAAGAACCTGCTCAACAAAGTTGGAAGGTCTGTCTGTATCAAGCTTGGGAGAAAGAGCTTTTAGTCTGCGATTGGTTTCAACAAGCCAAGCTTGAAGCTCTGCACCATTTTCTCCTTCAAGATTTGAGTTGCTTAAAATTTTGACCCGTGTAAGAGCTTCCTTTTCACGAATATTTGAGAGAATGTATGAAGGAAGAAGCCCTATGACTCCAACTATCAATACCAGAATAAAAGCGAGAAGCATTACTATGGTTCTGCGAGTTTTATATTCGCGTTCTACTTTTTTTTGACCGTCTTCTGTAAGTAGTTTAAACATATTCTTATTTGTCATTAGACAAAACTAGACCTATGGCAGAAGCGTAATCAAGAGCTTCGGCAAATGGTATTTCTGGAACATGTTCACGAGAAGAAGATGTGTTGAGCCAGACATCTGCAAGCAAGTATTCAATGTTGCTTTCTTCCATAAGTTTCTTGACAAATTCCTCGTCGGCAGCACCGGAACCACAGAGCACCACCTTTTCAATCTTTCTTCCTGCTTTACCAAACTTGTCAGTACGTACGTTCCAGAAGGTTAAAACTTTTCTCATCTCTGCCTTTAGGTCGGCGAGGTTAGAGTATGCGCCGTCCGCACCAATGCCATATGCCGGCGTGGTACTAAACTGAACGACAGAATCCTCAACCACATAAAAACCGGTTTTCTTTAAAGAAAGATTAATTATTAAGTGTGGTCGTTTGTCCTCACGGTGGACCACGGCACGAGCAATGGCTTGAGACTCAAGTTCAAAGGATATTGGTGTAATGCCACTAGACTCAAAAAGTCCAACATATGAGTTAACAATATTTTTAGGCACAACAGAAACAGCGAGTTTGGTCTCATTAGCATTTTTGTCTTCATTTATAATTTCAAAATCAAAAACTGATTCTTGAAGAGAAATAGGAGCATTTTCTTCAAGAATAAAAGCGACAGCGTCACGAAGTCCTTCTCTAGGTACGGAAGCTATGGTCGTGGTGAAAAGGTAGGCCCTCTCCTCTGGCAAAATAGCGTGGGCATAGTAAATACCATAATGCGTTGCCAGCTTCTGCAAATTAGGAACAAGTTCCTGCGGGCTAATAATAAGACCAGAGTCAACTGCGCCCTTGGTGTTTGGCACCTTGGTAGCGTGAGTTAATTCAAAGCCATCTCCAAAAATTTTCCTCCTTAGTTGCACAAACTTGGTATCATCATCGGTTACAACAATGCTCGTTGTTGAAAGTAGAAGAAATTCTGGCACAGGAAAAAGATCCAAGAAGGACTTTCCTCTAGAAAGCGTGCTCATAAGCTTTTATTATACACGCTATCAAGAAAACTTTTAAGAATAAGAGCTGCGGCCGACGCGTCCGTCATCTCGGTTTGCCCTTGAAGTTGTCTGGCCTCCATAGTGGTAAATATTTCAGTCTGATAGACCGTCTCTACCCCTCTTTTCTCAAGTTCATTCTTGAAGTTTTCTATCTCTTTTTGTATCTGGTTGGCCTCTCCTTTAAAGTTCTTAGACTCCCCCAGCACAACCTTTGTTATCCCTTCATCATCCTTAAACTTTAAAACTTTATCCAGCAAGTCGCGGTCGTTGGGCCAAACAAATCGCGGTAGAGCAAAGTGACCAGAATCGTCTGTTGAGGCAATGCCAACACGTTTACTGCCGTAGTCTATCGCCATAAACTTCATAAGAAGAATTATAGTACAATTAAAGGATAATCATGGAATCAATAAACATATTGGCAAACCTTGCGGGCGTAGATCCTGTTGTCGTGGCCTTGGCAATTATCTGGTCTCTCGCTTGGAAAGGACTTGCTCTCTGGAGGTCAGCGGAGCTTAGACAAAAATATTGGTTCATCGCAATTTTTTTAATCAATACTCTTGGTATTTTAGAGATAATCTATTACTTCTTGATAGCTAAAAGATACAAGGTTGAAGTGGTGGAGAAAATCATCGCCGAAGGCGAGACCCCGCTATAAGCGGTGGACGAGAAGTCTAGGAGGGGTGGTCTAACTAATTTTATGTTTATTGTTTATATTCTTGAAAGTAAGGTCAACAAAAGATTTTATATAGGATACACGAGCGATTTAAGAAAAAGGATTAAAGACCACAATGGAGGTAAAAATATTTCAACAAAAAGTGGTATTCCTTGGAGGCTTGTGCATTCGGAATCTTTTAAAACTAAGTCTGAAGCTTGGAAAAGAGAGCATCAGATTAAATCTTATAAAAGTGGAGAGGCTTTCAAAAAACTGCTAAAGTGAGTCTGTCTGGAGGGGTGGCAGAGTGGTCTATCGCACTTGTCTTGAAAACAAGAGTCTCGCAAGGGACCGTGAGTTCGAATCTCACCCCCTCCGCCAAGATCGCCAAGGCGTTGGGCGTATCAGTTGAGAATTTATTAAAATAATATGTTGAGCGAATTAAAAAACTCAAAACTAAATAATTTGCATGAATGGCTTAGCAACAATATTGCTGGATACATTGCACTTTGCGAAGCGGGTTCTACAACCGCTGGTGATCCTTGGGTGGAGGGCCGAAGCGATCGTGACATCACAATAGTTCTCACGGATGTAAATAAGAAGGCGGAAGAAAAAATTCGACAACATCTTGGTCAAGCCGGCTTCGACGATACTTATTTGTTCATAATGTTCGCAAAGGAATATTTTTTAGCAACGCACAGTGATCAAGATATTTCGATGAAGTTCCGTGGGCAGACATTGTATGGCGAGGACTTGGTGAGTAAGAAAGAAATGCCAGCCCAAGCATTTACGGATAGTGTTGCGCAAAAAGGACTTAAGAGTATGCCGAGAAAACTTAGGACCAGACTACTAAATTCTGGGTATTGGTCAGAGAAACATTTAAGAGATAAGCTATATCCTGAATTTAAGCGGCTATTTATGTATCTTGCTGATTCTCACTATGCCAATACAGGCAAATATCCCAGACGGCGAGTAGATGTTGCGAATGCTTTTGAGTCAATAGAATTACAGAAGGTTGCAAATATAGTCGGATCAATCGATAAGGCAACAAGGGAGGATTTAATAAGAGCCGCCGAACTTTCAATTTCGTTTCTGAGTTCTAACGGGTATGTTTAAAAAGTCTGAAAGAATTTGCCGCCAAAAAACTTGAAATCGTCTATTTTCAAACAGACACCGCCAAAATTAGTTTTTTGATTTAATAATTTTTCTTAATTCAGTAAATCCATAAAACCTTTCTTTTCCAATCACAAAAACCTCTTTAAGAACGCCTGCCTGGACAAATTTATCTAGTAAGTTATAGGCAGTGCCCTTGCTTCTTGCGCTTACAGCATCTCTTACATGAGAGGCGGTGAGAATAGGTTTGCGAAACATTAAATCTAATACAGTGATAGCGTGTTGCGAACGAATTTTAATAACAGTGTCATTTTTTAACTGTTCATAAAGTGTTTGTATTTCTTTTGCCATTGCTGTGGTAATTTTAGCTTGAGCCTCTACTGCTTTAAGAAAAAATTTTAACCACGGAGTCCACTCTTGGCTTAAATCCACGTCATGTAATAATCTTTGATATTCAACTTTATATTTTTCAAAAAAATGACTAACATACAAAACTGGAGTTTGTAAAATTCCCTCTTGACAAAGAAACAATGGAATAATTAGGCGTCCAATACGACCATTCCCATCCATAAACGGATGAATTGCCTCAAATTGATAGTGAGCAACTCCTATACGAATAAGTGCGTCTTGTTCCTCGTCTGAAGAATTTAGATACTTTTCCCAATTATCTATCAAGCTTGCTATGTCTGTGTGTACTGGAGGAATGTAATCTCCAACCGCAACTTGCGCTTTTCTAAAGTTACCACGGTCTTTGTTGGCTCCTCGCACAGATTCCAACAATGTAAAATGTGTTTTTTTGATTAAGTTTTCCGCAATCGGACGTGTTTTAAGTTCCTTCAATGCAACGCGCATTGCATGTTCGTAGTTCATAATCTCTCTTATGTCTTGAGTTTTTGGGTCGTGTTCTTCGGCCTCAAGATCTCGACCCATCTCATCACGAGCTTCATATTGCATAACTTCATCTAAGGTTGCACGTGTTCCTTCAATTGCAGAACTTGCTACTGCTTCTCTCTTACGAAATGGTGCGATGAGTAAATCTGGATTTTGTAACCCGCCAATAAATCCCCTTAACTCACCAATAGCTGCATGTGCAGCTGTAAGTTCTGGTATAAGTAGCTCGCGTAAAATGCGTGCTGGTGGCAAAGCCTTAACTACTGCAGGCTTTCCAATAGTGCTTTTGTTAGACTTCAATGGTTCCATAGTCTAATAATATCAATAATATTGAACTAAAGCAAGCCTGAGGTTCAACTTCCAAACAGATTGTCGCACTATCTTTTTGTCATATGAATAAATTACTCTAATGTGAAATAAGTGTGTTTATTGCAATCATTAATACAAAACCTAAAAAGAACCATACAGCATGGATTAAATAAAGGTTTTTATGTTTTGAAGCTCTGATGGAGTGAGGAATAAGGTCTTGAAGAACCACAACAAGAAACGCACCAGCAGTTAATCCTAAGAGAGGCACTTCAAGTATTTCAAAACTTTCTAGTAAAAAGAATCCGCCAAGTGCCCCCAAAAGAATGGTGGTAGAAATTGTAAGATTTAAAATAAGAGCCTTCTTGGTTGAATACCCCGCCTGTCTAAGGACAAAAAATTCTGACATCTCCTGCACTAGTTCGTGGACAAAAATACTTAATGCGGTAATAACTCCAAAAGAAGAACTCACGGCAAATGCCGCCGCAAGAAGCAGTCCATCGCCAAAGTTATGAAGTGCATCTCCTGCCATAATCTTTCTAGCATCGATTCTCGTGTGCGAGTGGGTCTCGTGTGCTTGGTCGTGGTGGTGGTGGGATAGGGGTATAAATTTAAACAAAAGCCAGAAGAGAAGTGCCCCGATAACTATCCAAATTAAGCCAGAAATAAGGGCTCCGGCGTGTTCCACGGTCTCTTTGCCTAAGTTAAAAGCAATAACAATAAAAACTCCTGCAGAGAAACTAACCAAAAGAGAGAGGTTTCGCTCAATGATTCTGCCTACGTTATGCCATACAGCAAAGACACCCACGAGCGAGGCAAGCATGACCAAGACGGAATAAAGAAGAATTTCAGTCATTCTGGAAGATTGTTATGTTAATTATGATATAATTTTTCTATCTATGGCGCGACCCTCGTTTACAATGGAATGGGAGGCTCATGAGTATGAGCACAAAGAGAGAAACCCTGACTGGTTCTGGGCAGTTGGCATTATCTCTATCTCTGTGGCCATTACTTCAATCATCTTTGGTAACATAATTTTCGGAATTTTGGTACTTATCGCAGCATTTACTCTGTCAATGTTTGCCAGTCGCCCACCACAGAATCTTCATGTAACAGTAGATGAAAAGGGTGTGGCTAGGGGCAAAGTTCGTTACCCTTTCTCCACTCTCAAATCTTTCTGGATAGATACTGAACACCCTCACAAAAAGATTATTTTGCAGTCAGAGAAAGTGCTTATGCCTCTTATTGTTGTACCTCTTGGTGACAACGTGGATGTTGAAGAACTGCACGAAAACCTTTCTTTATTTTTGACAGAAGAATTTCATAGCCTTCCTTTCATTGAGAAACTTCTTGAACGTCTTGGTTTCTAAAAGAATAAATTCTTTTTTTACTTCACTCGCTTGTGCTCTCAGTAGGAATCGAACCTACATTTTAACTTCCGCAAAGTTATGTCCTATCCATTGA
>CAYHLZ010000011.1:0-7829 GCA_964357635.1 uncultured Candidatus Saccharibacteria bacterium
GTGCGCCGGGCAGGATTCGAACCTGCGTAGGCCTAAGGCCGCCAGATTTACAGTCTAGTGCGATTGACCGCTCCGCCACCGACGCAATATGAGAATTCTAAAGGAAAATAGAGGAACTTGCAAAAACAGGGTTTAAGAGAGGACCGACTCCTTCCCTGCTGAAATAGTGCTGACAGAACCAGAGCGTTTACTTTTCTTGACGTCAAAACTAAATTTACCGAGAACCAACTCAACCATGACAGTGCCACCAGAAAGCACTTTGTTAGAAATCATCATAGAAGCTACGGGATTAAGAATTTTTTCTTGGATAAGACGTTTCAAGGGTCTTGCGCCATACTGCGGGTTGTATCCTTCTTTTGAAAGTAGTTCCAACACTTCCTCACTTACCTTGAGGGAAATCTCTTTATCCATAAGGCGCTTTTTAATAATCTCAACTTGAATGTTAACAATATCTTTAATAGCTTCTTTAGAGAGAATGTCAAAGACAATTATGTCATCTAGACGATTAAGAAATTCTGGACGGAAATGTTCTTTAAGAGTTGAAAGTACTTTGTCTTTAATATTCTCATAAGTTTCTTTCTCTCCACTACTAAAACCGATAGATTGCATTTTGTCTATGTATTGAGCGCCGATGTTTGAGGTCATAATGATGACCGTATTTTTAAAGTTGATGACTCTGCCTTTGGCATCTGTGAGACGACCATTATCAAGAATCTGGAGAAGTACGTTGAAGACTTCTGGATGCGCCTTCTCTATCTCATCAAAAAGAACAACAGAGTACGGTCTGTGTCTTACAGATTCGGCGAAAGTGGCTCCTTCATCAAAGCCGACATAACCTGGCGGTGCTCCAATAAGTTTGGAAACAGAGTGCTTCTCCATAAACTCTGACATGTCAACGCGGATAAGCGCCTTCTCGTCATCAAACATAAATTCTGCGAGTGCCTTGGTAAGTTCAGTTTTACCCACTCCTGTTGGTCCAAGGAAGATAAATGAACCAATAGGACGATTTGGATCAGAGATACCTGCTCGAGAGCGCTTGATAGTATCAGCAATTTTCTTAACTGGTTCTTCTTGGCCAACAATGCGCCTCTTAAGATATTCTTCAATTCTTGAAAGTTTTTCTGCTTCCTCCTCAAGCATTCTGGCAACTGGTATACCTGTCCATCGACTGACAACGGTGGCAATATCTTGGGCTGTGATTTCTTCTTTCAAGAGTCTTCTTGGTCCTTGGAGTTTCTTAAGACGTTTGGACTTTGTTTCCAGCTCTTTTTCTAAACTTGGAATCTTACCATAACGAAGTTCTGCAGCACGAGAAAGATCTGCGTGTATCTCTGCCGCATCTGCCTCAAGGCGCATCGTCTCTAAGGTCTTTTTGATATCTTTGATATCTCCCACAGTTTCCTTTTCATTCTTCCATTTAAGTTCAGTCTCGGAAGTCTTCTCGCGTAAATCAGCGATATCTTTTTCTATAACCTTTAGACGAGCTTTTACTTTAGGATTTTTTGACTCCTTTTTAAGTGCCTCCTTTTCAATCTCAAGTCTCATAACCTTAGAGTGAGTATCCTGAAGCACTGGTGGCATGTTCTCTAAAGAAATCTTTAAGAATGAAGCTGCTTCGTCTATGAGGTCCACAGACTTATCTGGCAGGAACCTGTCAGTAATATAACGAGAAGAAAGAGTTACTGCAGACTGTATGGCATCGTCAGTAATACGCACTCCGTGGTAGAGCTCATATTTTTCTTTAAGCCCACGTAAAATCGTCATAGCGTCCTCTACAGAAGGTTCTTGGACATAGACTGGTTGGAAGCGGCGAGTAAGAGCGGGATCTTTTTCAATATGTTTCTGATACTCTCGCAAAGTGGTAGCGCCAATAGCACGGAGCTCTCCTTTGGCCAAAGAAGGTTTCAACATGTTGGAAGCATCAAGAGAGCCTTCTGCGGCACCAGCACCAACTATGGTGTGAATCTCGTCTATGAAGAGAATTATTTTACCTTCAGACTTTTCAATTTCTTTAATAATATTTTTCAAGCGTTCTTCAAACTCGCCACGATACTTAGTACCAGCTATCAGAAGTCCTATATCAAGTGAGACGAGCTCTTTGTCACGCAAAGACTCGGGCACATTGCCGTTTGCTATGCGCAGAGCAAGCCCTTCGGCAATGGCGGTCTTACCAACACCTGCTTCGCCAATGAGAATTGGGTTGTTTTTGGTACGACGAGAAAGAATCTGGATAATGCGAGAAACTTCATCATCACGCCCAATGACAGGGTCAAGTTTATTTGCCTTGGCCATGGATGTGAGAGAACGGGTGTACTTGGATATGGCCTTGAGTTTCTTTATCTCTCTTGGTTCAGCTGGGCCAGCCTTTTTAAGTTCTTCAAGAACCTTAATAACTGTTTGTCTGTCAATCTTAAATTTCAAAAGAAGGTCACGAGTCTCCCCCGCTACATCAAGGACCGCAAGAAAGAGATGTTCGGTAGAAACAAACTCATCTCCAAGAGATTGTGCAACCTTAGAACTTGATTCAATGGTGTGGGCAAGTTCTGGGGTGAGATATATCTGATAAGAAGGAGAAATGGTTTGACTAGACTCCGATGTCTCTATCGCCTCAAGTACAGAGTCTGTCAAAAGAATGGTGTCTGTGTTCATCTTGTCCAAGATAGAAACAATCATGCTCTCTTCTTGCATTAAAAGAGCTGCCAAAAGATGCATTGGATTAACATGGTTCTGCCCACGTTCAATAGCAAGTTCGTGAGCCTTGCGGATAACCTCTTTTGCCTTAGTGGTGAAGTGGTTAAATGGCTGCATTTTCCCCATTATAACAGAGATTTGGCTACCTTACAAAATATCTTTGCTGCCCGCTTAACCTCACTTAGAGATGTTTGTCTACCAAAAGAAAAACGAAGGGTGGATTCGGCTAACTGATGTTTACCAAGCGCTTTAATAACTTCGGAACCGCTCACCAAACCATCTGATGAACAAGCGCTACCGACTGAAACCATTACACCTTCTTTGTCTAATTTAAGTAAGACAAATTCAGAAAGAGTATTTGGTAAGGACACACTAATAAGGTTTGGCAGAGAGTGCTCTAATGAGCCGTTTATCACTGCTTTAGGTACGTGTTGATAAATTTGTTCAATAAAATATTTTTGTAAAACTTTTAGTCGCTCTGATTCTTTTTCTCTGTCTTTTATTGCTGCTTCAAGCGCGGAGGTAAAGCCGACAATTAAGCTCGGGTTTAAGGTACCAGAGCGCCTACCACCCTCTTGCTCTCCGCCAAATATAATCGGATGAATCTTTACGCCCTTTCTTGTTGCCAGTATTCCAACACCTTTTGGTCCATAAATTTTAGAACCATCCAGTGTCAAAAGGTCTATGTTTGGACTCTCTAAAGTTACATCAAGATAATTAGGCGCCTGACTTGCGTCAGTGTGAAGATATGGATATGGACTCTCGTTATCTTTTCTGTATTCACGTAAGATGCGACCAATTTTTGAAAGTGGTTGTATTGTGCCAATCTCACTGTTGGCTAAACCAACAGAAACAAGAAAAGTATTTTTCTTCAAAAGTTTTTTGAGAGCTTCTGGTGAAACTCTTCCTTCTTCATCCACACCAAGAACACTCATTTCGCCACCCCGACGCACTACTTCTTCTGCTGCGAGAGCCACCGCCGGATGTTCTATGGCAGAAATAATTATGTGTGGTTTCTTAAAAATCTCTTTAGCAATTTCAAAAGTGCCAAGAATAGCGAGATTGTCTGACTCCGTACCGCTGGCAGTAAATATAATGCCAGAAAATGAGACGCCCAGAGCGCGAGCAACGCTTTTTCTTGCTTCTTCTACTTCTTCTTTAATCACACTAGCCTCTTTGTATATGGCTCTCGGATTATAAAAATCCTTAGACCAATACTTATCCATTTTTTTCTTGACTTCGGGTAGAACCGGAGTGGCAGAGGCGTAGTCTAGAAAAATTCTTTTTTGAGGAAACCAAAACATATCGCCATTGTGATAGATGTAGAGTGTTTTTGCAACGTTTTTGTGATAAGGTAAAACCCTGAATATGGCTAAACTAGAGCAAAAAGTACCTGCCTCGCCGGCAGGCGGGGAAAAAGAGATTCGTCCACCAGTGGTGGCTATTTTGGGTCATATTGACCACGGCAAGTCCACTCTTATTGACTACATTAGAAAAACCAATGTCACGGGTTTGGAAGCTGGTGGCATCACTCAACATGTGAGCGCCTACGAGATTTCACATACCTCCAAAGACGGTCGAACCAAATTGATAACTCTTCTTGATACCCCTGGGCATGAAGCTTTCAGTGGCATTCGTACTCGTTCCACAAATATTGCCGATATTGCAGTCCTTGTCGTTAGTGCAGAAGATGGAGTTAAACCTCAAACTGTTGAGGTCATAAAATATATTAAAAAATCTTCTTTGCCGTTTCTTGTTGCCATTACTAAGGTAGACAAGCCCTCTGCTGATATCATGCGTACCAAACAGAATCTGGCGGAGAATGAAATTTATGTTGAAGGCTACGGTGGCGACACTCCGGTTGTGGAAGTGTCGGGAAAAACTGGCAAGGGTGTAGATGAACTTCTAGACATGATTGGCTTAATGGCAGAAATGGAAAGTAAAATGGGGACGAGAGATGCTCTTGGTTCTGGGGTAATCATAGAAACTAGACGTGACGCAAAGAGAGGTATAAGCGCCGTGGGTATCATCAAAGACGGTACGGTCCGCCAAGGCCTCTTTGCTGCCTCTCTTGGTGCGATAGCACCAATACGTTTCCTCCTTGATTCTCTAGATAATATGGTAGAAGAGTTATCTTTTTCTAGTCCAGTACAAATCACTGGCTGGGACAAAATGCCAGAGATTGGAGAAGAATTTAAAACATTTCTAAAAAAAGACGAGGCGGTAGAATTTGCAAAAGTTGGGGAAAATAAAAATGAGAGTACTAAATTGGTAGAGAAAAATTTAGAAAATATGAACTTTCTGCCTCTGGTCATTAAAGCAGACACGGCTGGAAGTCTTGAAGCGATAATGGGAGAACTTGGAAAACTTGGACGAGAACGTATTGTGCCAAAAATTGTTCTATCAAGTATTGGCAGTGTAAACGAAAACGATATTAAGTCGGCACTCACTGCAAGTGGTTCTATTATCCTTAGTTTTAACACCAAGATTGACCCACAAGCGAACTTACTTGCAGAACGTTTGGGTGTAACTATCTTAACCTTCGGCATCATTTACGATATTTTGGATAAGGTAAAAGAACTTCTACAAGAAAGAGAGCCTAAGATTGAGGTAGAAGAGATTATTGGGTCATCTAAAGTATTAAAGCTTTTTGATACTACTAAGGGCAAGCAAGTTGTTGGTTGTCGCGTGCTCTCTGGCCAAATAAAAAAAGGGGTGAATATAAAAATCATGCGACGTGACGCAGAGATTGGGCGAGGGAGGGTTAAAGAATTACAGCAGTCAAAAATTGCAACAGATTCTGTAAATGAAGGTACTGAGTTTGGCGCTATGATTGAATCCAAAATGGAAGTAGCTCCAGGAGATGTGCTTAATGCAATATCCCTTATCACCAAATAGTTCGATAAGCTCACTATGATATGAGAGAAGTTAAAAGAGAAATTATTGCAGAAATTCTCCACCGATTAGCGGCACGATTTAGTCATGACGAAGGCAGTCTCGCGTCACTTCTAACTATTACTAGGGTTGAAGTGTCCCCTACTGGCAAAGAATCTAAAATATTTTTTACTACCCTACCAGAATCGCAAGAGGATACGGCATTAAAATTTTTGGAGAGAAAAACACCGGAGTTTAAAAGATTTGTCAGAGATAATTCTCGTATCGGAATCATCCCTCACATTGATTTCAAGATTGACTACGGCGAGAGAAATCGCCAAAGACTAGACGAGCTAAGTGATAAAAAGTGATAAAATAAGAGTATGGATATAAATAATGAGCCAAAAAAAGTAGTTATTGAAGAAGATGGAGGGTGGCAGGCACTTAAATATTATCGTCAACCGGAACCGCCGAAGGTTATTACCCTGATTATGAAATATTCTGGCGGAGTGGTTAAAAATCATAAGCAAGCGGAATACGTTCTTCTCGGACTTACAGTATTAGCGATTATTATTTCTATTTTTTTATTTTCTAGTGCTGGAGCGGGGGTGCCGACACCGATTTCATCATATGAGTCGTTACTGATGACGCCAAGATAATATGATTTCAGCTCGCCATACGAAAAAAGAGTCGGGATTTACTCTGATCGAATTACTGGTAGTTATCTCTATTATCAGTATTTTGTCTTCTGTAATATTTTCTAGCGTCTCCGTTGCAAGAACTAAGGCTAAAGATTCCGCGATAAAATCTCAAGTACTTCAGTTTAGAACGTTAATGGAATTTGAATATGACGATACTGGAAGTTACGCAAATTTAAACAAAGGCTGGACTGGGACTGGACCTATTCAACCACTTTGTCCAAATAGAGGCTATGCGGGCAATTATGCGGCAAAAGCAGTTGAAATATGTGACAGTATTAGAAACTCAATTATTAATAAAACTGAAAATGATTTTTATACGGGAGTTAATACTGCCCTTGGATATAGTAACAGCAGAGATTATTCAATAATGGCCCGTCTGTCTAGCGGACTATTTTTCTGCGTAGGATCAAGTGGAAGGTCTTCTACTCAGGGAAATGGTGGTAACGGTTGGATTGATACTGGTTGTTATGGCAATCCGTAGTTTGTAACTTCATTAATACGTTTAAGTGCGGGTAGCGAGAATCGAACTCGCGTCTCAACCTTGGGAAGGTCGCATTCTACCACTAGACCATACCCGCTTGCCTTGACAATGATGCCAGAAACGCTAGAGTTACGCACGGAACTGCTCCACAAAACTTCTACTAAGGGAGTACAAGATGCACAGATTACTAGTTGTTGTCTTTCTGGCAATGGCTGTGCTGTGCACCACTGGTTGCAGCACAACTTCATCTCTTGCCGCTTACGAGAATCCTCGTGGGGACGAGTGGTTTAGCAATTCTCAATTCGCAAACGCCCCCCTAACGCAGAGTCAGGATGGCGGTGACGGAGTTTTCCTCGGCGTGAGGTGTCGCCTGTTTAAGTACGAGACGAGAGAAGAAAGTGACCAAAGGAAACTTGAGTTACTTCGGAGCTCGTCGAAGTGTCGCCTCCGGTTCGTGGGACTACATTGGCCATCTTTGTGAGCCAGAACAATGGGCGCCTCGATCCACATCGGGGCGCCCTTTCTCTTTTGTGCCCGGAGTGGGCATCGAACCCACACCTCTTGCGAGACACGATTTTAAGTCGTGCGCGTATACCAATTCCGCCACCCGGGCATAAGTCCCGCACTAAACGAGACTGGAGGCGTAGAGGGGAATCGAACCCCTGCGTGTCGGTTTTGCAGACCGAAGCGTTACCACTTCGCCACTACGCCAGCTAGAGAGAAGTAGAAAATGTGTTTACATATTTTCTAACTTCGAACGACGCTGGCGCCTTCTTTTGCATAGCAAAAGGAGACACCAGCATAGACTACATTATCACAATTGATAAATCCTCGCTTTTTTGAAATACTGTAGATTATTGCGTCCATAGCTCAGTTGGTAGAGCAGATCCCTCTTAAGGATAAGGTCGCAGGTTCGAATCCTGCTGGGCGCACAAGCATTGCAATTGCCGAGGTGGCGAAATTGGTAGACGCGCTGCGCTTAGGACGCAGTGGGGTAACCCATTGGAGGTTCGAGTCCTCTCCTCGGCACCAAAAGTTTTTTACTGCTTCAGACCAAGTCCTGTGCGGATAAGATACCAGTT
>CAYHLZ010000012.1:0-1899 GCA_964357635.1 uncultured Candidatus Saccharibacteria bacterium
CGTATGCTCACAACGAAGATTTTGAGCTTGATTTACACAGACCTTATATTGATGAAATTGTTTTAGTTAAAGATGACGAAGAATACCGAAGAGTCAAAGAAGTACTGGATGTCTGGTTTGATTCCGGCGCCATGCCATTTGCGCAAGATCCGCAAAATGTTCTTTATCCGGCAGATTTTATTTCAGAGGCAATAGACCAGACGCGCGGTTGGTTTTATACACTTCATGCAGTAGGAGCACTAATGGAGAGGGGTATGGCATATAAAAATGTTATTTGTCTTGGGCATCTTTTGGACAAAGACGGCAAGAAGATGAGTAAGTCTATTGGAAATGTTGTCGATCCATGGGAAGAGATAGAAAAGCATGGCGTGGACGCTCTACGCTTCTGGATGTACTCGGTTAATCAGCCAGGAGAATCAAAGAATTTCGATACCACAACTGTTGGAGAAATAAACAGAAAAGTTTTTAATATTTTAGATAATGTTTTTGAATTTTATGATTTATATAGAGACAAAAAACTTGAATTACCAAACAACAAACCAAGATCCAAACATACTCTTGATCAATGGATTTTGGCTCGACTCGATGAACTTGTCGCACTGTCAATCTCTAAACTTGATGACTATAAACCACTTGAACCCGTTCGAGCAATTAGAGACTTTGCTGACGACCTCTCTACGTGGTACTTAAAATATTCCCGAAAAAGAATAAAAGAAGGCGATATAGAAGCTAAGCAAACCCTATATTTTGTACTCAAGGATTTTTCTAAACTTCTTGCACCGTTTGCGCCATTTGTGGCAGAAGATCTTTATCAAAAGCTTAGACACGAAACTGAACCAGAAAGTGTTCATCTTTGTAAATGGCCATCGGTAAAAAAATCTGTTTTTTCAATCTTTGGTTCGGGTGATATTGTGAAAAAAATGAGCGAAGTAAGAAGAATCGCATCACTTGGATTACAGGAAAAACAAAAAGCTAAAATTAATGTTGGTCAACCCATTTCTGAAGTGCGCACCTCCAACAAAATAGCAAGTGAATTTGGTGGCCTTATATTGAAAGATGTATTTAATACTGCGAAAATTGAATATGTACCAACACTAGAGACCGAACTTGTAATTAATTCTAATTTAACCGATGATTTAAAAGAAAAAGATCGTCTAAGGTTAACTATTCGTAAAATCCAGGAGTGGAGAAAAGTGCAAGGACTTAAACCAGGGGAAACAGCTAAATATCAGATACAGGAAGTAGATAAAGAAATATTTGACAAATATGAAGGTGAAATCAAGAGGGCTACTAATGTAGAATTTTAGTGTCTTATCACATCTACACCACTAAAGGAATAGTACTTTCCGAAAGAGCTGTTGGTGAGGCAGACAGGATTTATACTATTTTGACGCGTGATTTGGGGAAAATTCAAGCTCAAGCAATCGGAGCAAGAAAAAACACTTCAAAAATGCGAGGTAGCATTGAACCTTTTTCACTATCAAACATTTCTTTTGTTAAAGGTAAGAACTATTGGCGTCTAACTTCAGCCGAGTCTATTAAAAGAATTTCTGCCTTACCACAAATTGCGAAGCCCTTTTCTTTGATAGAAAAACTTGTGCAAGGGGAGGAACCACACCCAGAACTATTTGACACAGTAGAACAATTTATTCTTTCTCCTAAAACAGAGGATGAAATGTTTGAAATACAGATGGTCTCTCAAATCCTGTTTCATCTAGGATATCTAAAAAAGACAGATTTGGACCTAGACAAAAAATCTTTAATTAAAGCCATAAATGAGGGCATTCAATCCAGTCACTTGACATAAAATCTATTTAGGTGTATAATTCATAATATTGTTCTTTGATAAAACTTGCGAGTGGTCATAGCGAAAAGCGGCTTAGGCATAGGCCTCTCCTC
>CAYHLZ010000013.1:0-1830 GCA_964357635.1 uncultured Candidatus Saccharibacteria bacterium
GCCAGCGCTACCACCTCAAGGTAGTGCGTCTACCAATTTCGCCACCCGCGCGCGTCTTCAATATTACTTCGCTTCTTCTGGAGAAACCACTCCTTCAGACTCTTTTGCCATTCTCTCGTTTCTCATCTGGCGACTAATCTCTTTGGTCGCCTTCTCACGAATGTGGTAGAGCTTGGCTCGACGAACCTTAGAGCGCTTCACTACCTCAATTTTATCTATCACTGGAGAATAGAGTGGAAAAATCTTTTCTACTCCCATGCCACTAGAGACTCTGCGGACAGTAAAGGTGGCGCCGGCTTCCTTGCCATGTCTGTTTGCAAGAACCAAACCTTCAAACGCTTGAAGACGGGTCTTGCCCTTTTCTAGAATCTTTTGCCAGACACGCACCGTGTCTCCAGATCTCAAATCTAGCTCTCGGCGCTCTTCTATGTTTACTGGGCTTATTACTCTATTTGCCATTGTATGTGGGCATTAATCTAACACACTTTAGTTTACCCTGTCCATCTTACATAAGACCTGTTTCTTGTTATATTGGCGGTCAGGAAAGTTCTAGAAGGAACCAAAAATGAAACGATCTGGCGTTCTGTCAAAGATTAGTGTGGGTTTTGTTGAACGCGCTGTTGACCTACCCAACTTTAGCGGGTTCATGGAGGTCATAGAGACGACCTGCGAGTGTGTTGATGGACAAAACGGCGAGAAGACGGCGTGCCGTTACCTCATTCACTGGCGCACAGATGAAGAAGGTAGGGTTAAGCGATACGCTCACCAAGTTGAAAAAGATGGCGGATTGCCAAGTTCTTTGGAAAGTATTCCTTACGAAATATACCAAAGGATGCATGGAGAGGCTCTGAGTTTTTTCAATAAGGAAAGAACCAAGGATGCGATCCAGTCACTTCATGATTATGTGATAACTGTTGACCCGCACGACAAGTCAAAAGCTTCCATTAGGTTCAAAGGACGAAAATGGTCTCCGTACCAATTCACCTTTCGTCTAAAGCCAAACGGCAAGATTGACACAGTACAAACAATAACCAACATCGTTCTTGCCGACGAGCATGCGCGAGACGGTCATCGGCGACCTCCGCCAGATGTGCGTCACGCAGCCTACGACTTTATCTCAAAACACTTTGCGGGTTGCCTCAACTCAGACGACCACACTCAGTGCGAGCTTGAACTTGGTGTTCCAAGCACTTCGGAATAATCCGAAGTGCTTTTATTTAATATTTTCTATAGCTTTTTTGAAATCTTCTGGATATGGGGCTTCTACTTTTATGAGTTTGCCAGAAACATTTTTAAAACTAACGGCACGAGCATGGAGGGCAAGACGACTGAAGCCAAGAAGGGTCGGTTTTGTAGATGCATAGAGTTTGTCAGATACAACTGGGTGATGAAGCGCCTTAAAGTGCACTCTAATCTGATGTGTTCTGCCTGTTCTTGGTTTTGCTTCTAAGAAGGTAAAACTTTTATCATCTGCCCTTTTCAGCACTTTGAAATCTGTTACAGCTTCTCTTTTATCCCCTCTTGCACCACGCTCTGCAGACCATTTTCTAAAATTAGAAGCGCTTCTACCAATAGGTAACCTTACGGTGCCGTAGTCATCTTTGACATTGCCATAGACAAAAAGGTGGTAAATTTTCTCAATTTCTCTTTTTTGAAATTGCTTCTTGAATGCTTCATGGCCTGCTTTTGTTTTCGCCAAAATAAGCGCCCCAGAAGTCTCTCGGTCAATACGGTGAACAACGCCCGCCCTTTCAACAAGTTCTCCGCTTGCCAACTTCATCGGCTCTCCAACATCTTTTGATTCTGGAAATTTTTTGGCAAACCAATCGG